>CBDUAS010000376.1:0-4565 GCA_965365185.1 uncultured bacterium
GCGGGCACTCGCCCTCGCCGCAGACGGTCACACCATCGCCCAGATCAGCCTCGAGATCCGCTGCTCCGAGTTCGAGACCGCTGCCCTCCTGTTCGAGCTCCACAAGCGCGGGCTCCTCGAGGTTGACGAGACGCGCGGCAAGCTGGGCGCCGGCCTCCTCGACGGTCATTCCCGGCGGCATGCGTCCCACCGAGTCGGTGCCGAGGGAGCCGAGGTTGCGGAATTGGCGCGACAGCGTCATGGGCTCGTAGAGCCCCGACGAAGGCCGCGGAAAGGTGACGCGCTCGGGCACGACGCCGACGATCTCGACGGTCTCGGAATCCAGGCTGACGACCTCGCCGATGATATCGGGGCGGGCGCCGAAGTTGGTTCGCCACAGCGCCTCGCTGAGGATGATGACCTCGGGCGCTTCCGGGTCTTCGTCCGACGGGTTGAAGCTGCGCCCGAGCAGGGGCGGGACGCCGAGCACGTCGAAGAACGAATGCGACACCGTGAGGGACTCGACGCGCTGCGGCTCCTCGCCGCCGCTGAGGTTGCCGGCCCCGATGTTGTACAGCGCCAGGTCTTCCAGCACACCCTGATCGCGGAAGTACCAGTAGCTCGACTGCGACAGGCCGATGTCGTCCATGTCGAGGTTGAGCCCCGGCGCCGAGTGATAGACGCGAACGAGGCGGGCGGCGTCGGGGAACGGCAGCGGCTTCAGCAACACGCCGTTGACGACGCTGAGAATCACCGCATTGGCGCCGATTCCCAGCGCCAGCGTGGCGATGGTGACGAGTGCGAATCCGGGTTTCCGGGCGAGGTTGCGGAATATCTGGCTGAAGTTCATGAGGTCGATGAGGTTGAGGCGGGAGGGAGGTCGGGAGGGAGGGCGGGGATTTTGCAGCGGGTTGTCGCCGGCGCCGGGGTTATTGTCGATCGAGCGAATTCCCGCCTGGCGATATGCGCGCCCGACGTCGGCAGGGGAGCCAAAGGCTGCCACCACGGCGCCGATCTGCTCTCGGGTCTCGGCTCCGGCATCGTCGATCGCCAGGAGCAGGTGGGATTCAACCTCCTCCGCCACGCGGTCGATGTCTGTGCCTCGAAGCTGGACCTCGAGCTCGCGGCGCAAGGCGACAAGGTAGCTTTCGAGATGAAGCGCGTGCTTCAAGGTGCCCTCAGCCCCACTCGATGACGGCGTCTACCGCGCGGCTGAACGCGCCCCATTCGGAGCGCGCCCGCTCGAGCGCCTCTTGCCCCGCGGGAGTGAGCTCATAGACGCGCTTCCGTCGGCCGCCCTCTGCGGACCATCCGCTTTGCAGGAAGCCGGCCGACTCCAGGCGATGCAGCGCCGGGTACATGGTGCCGTCGGGAAGATCGAGCAGCTTGTCGCTGCGTTCCCGCAGCGCCTTGATGATGGCGTACCCGTGCGTGGCGCCGGACGCGACCGTCGCCAGCAGGAGCAGCTCGAGGTGCCCCTTCAACGTTTCCGGTTTCATCGGCATGCCTCCGGTCAGATAGCTCGTGATGCTATCCCTCGTGATACGAGGGATCAAGCGCGTTTCGAATGGGTCAGTTGACATTATGTCAATTGACATATACCCTCGGCGCATCATGAAGCCTGAGTCCCAGATCCCCCTCAATCCGCGCGACTACCTGATCCTGTTCTCACTCGTCTCGAAGGAGCGACACGGCTACGGAATCGTCAAGAGCGTAGAGGCCGAAAGCCGCGGCCAGGTGACCCTCGACCCGGCGAACCTCTACCGAGCCATCAAACGATTGATTCGCGACGGGCTCATCGTCGAGAGCGACGAGAAGCCGACAGCCGAGAGCGGCGGTCAGAAGCGGCGCTATTACTCCATCACCGATTTCGGTCACGAGGTGGTCGCCCTGGAAGCCGCACGCCTGGCGGCGCTCGCCGAGGCCGCACGTGCCGAGAGTCTCATCCCCGGCTCGGAGTCCCGTCGATGACGAGCCGCACGGCGCGGATCACTTCGCCCGTCCCGGTGCGGACGTACGCCGCTTTGCTGCGCCTGCTTCCGTCTGATTTTCGTTGTTCCTACGGCGCCGCTGCAAGCGAGCTGTTCGACGACATGTATCGCGATGCCCGGCGACGCGGCGGCCTTGCCGGGCTGCGACTTCTCTTGTGGGCGTCGGGTCGACTCATCCTGTGCGCTGTGCGTGAGCGCTGGCCTGGCGGCGGCGTCACCGCGCCAACCGCTGCCCGGACGGGCTTCGCAGTCGGTGCGGTCGCAGGACGGCCAGAGCCCGGCGCGCCGGCCGTTCGACCACCGCGCCGCCGCGGGCCCTTCGAGATGCTCGGCACGTTGGTCCGAGACCTGAGGTATGCGGCCCGCGCATTCGCCCGGAGACCCACCTTCGCGCTTTCGTCGACGCTGATCCTCGCGGTCGGCATCGGCGCGACGACGGCAATCTTCAGCGTCGTCGACGCTGTCGTGCTGCGAGCGTTGCCCTATCCCGAGCCGAATCGCATCATTCTGTTCACCGAAGGCGCTCACAATTTCCCCGACTACAACGAGTGGACCGTCCGCCTCGACGCCTTCGGCGCCCTCGCCGGTGTGTGGGACGCTCGCGTCGACCTTACCGGCGACGGCCCGCCCGAGCAGGTCGACGCGGCGCGCGTGAGCCGGGAGTTCTTCTCGATTTTCGGCGCGCAGCCGCACCTCGGACGCTTCTTTGCCGGCGACGAATTCACCGGAGATCCGACCGTGGCGGTGCTCGGGTACGGGATCTGGCAACGACGCTGGGGGGCCGATGCCGAGATCATCGGCAAGACGGTGACCGTTGACGGCCGGCCGCTCACGGTAGTCGGCATCGTTGCACCGGAGTTCCAGCCACCGGAGGTGCTCGCCGGACAGCGCGTGGACCTGTGGTTGCCGCTCGACGTCGCCCGGCCGGAGTACCGCGACAACATGGGGTTCCACGTGATGGGCGTCGCCGGCCGACTCGCCGACGGCGCGTCGATCGAGATGGCGCAGGAGCAGATCGACGCTTTCACTTCCTGGCGCGTCGAGCAATACCCCGAACGCTACCGGCGTCGCGATGGCTCCCTGCGGACCGTGCCGCTGATGCCCTTGCGGGAAGCGACGGTCGAAGGTGTCAGCTCGACACTGTATCTCCTGCTCGGAGCGGTCGGCTTCATGCTGTTGATCGCCTGTGCCAACGTCGCCAACCTGTTCCTCGCCCGCGGCACCGAGCGAGCACGCGAGATCGCCTTGCGCGGTGCTCTCGGTGCCGGCCGGGGCCGTCTCATCGGTCAGCTCCTGACAGAGAGCGTCGCCGTGGCCGCCGTCGGCGGGACCGCGGGCATTGCCGTAGCGTACTTGGGCGTGGCCGCGTTCTCGCGGTTCAATCCCGGCGATATTCCGCGGCTGAACGACGTCACCGTTGACCCGCGCATCCTCGCGTTCGCGCTCGCTGCCTCCCTCGTCACCGGCGTCGTGTTCGGCATCCTGCCGGCCCTGCAATTGGCCCGCACCGACTTCGACGAGATACTCAAGGAGGGCGCCAGGAGCATCACCACGGGCCGCCGCGCCCGCCGTACGCGGGGTGCGCTGGTGGTGGCCGAGATCGCCCTGGCGCTGGTGTTGCTGGTCGGGGCAGGGCTGCTGTTCCGTAGTCTGCTGGCGATGGTCAGCGTCGACCCCGGCTTCGACACGGAGCAGCTCGTCGACCTGTCGCTGCAGCTCGGTCCGACGTTTACCGACGAGGAGCGCGTCGCCTTTACCAACCAGGTAGTCGAGCGTCTACAGGGACTTCCCGGCACCGAGGCGGCCGCCGCCGGCTGGAGCCTGCCGTTCGTGTACCACGGCCGCATGCGATGTTGCTGGCGCACGTCGATCCGTGACGCGCGACAACCTCCCGCGGAAGAAGAGGTGCTGACCATGGTGCATCCGGTCACGCCGGGGTACTTCGCCATGCTCGGCGCCCCCGTCCGTTATGGTCGCGACTTTGCCGCCGCCGACAACACCGCCGAGCCGGCGGTGGCCGTAATCAACCGTCGCGCGGCGATGGAAACCTTCGGTACCGACAAAGTCGTCGGGCGCACACTGGCCTTGGGCGACCGGGAAGTAACCGTGATCGGGGTGGTGGACGGCGTGCAGCACTACGGTTTGAGCCAGGAGATCGACCTGGCGGTCTACGTGCCCTACGAGCAATTCGGCGGCGAGCTGCCCCTGCTTCACGTCGGCGTGCGTTCGCGAGCGGATTTCGACAGCCTCATCGAGGGTATGCGCGAGGCCGTCTGGTCGCTCGAGCCCGACCTGCCGATCCAGGACATCGTCACCATGCGGCAACGGGTGTCGGACTCGCTCGCCACGCCGCGATTCCTGTCGTTTCTTCTCGGTGTGTTCGCGGCGGTCGCACTTTTGCTCGCCTGCGGCGGTATCTACGGCTCGATGCTGTATTCCGTGTCCCGGCGCCAGCGCGAGATGGGCATACGCCTGGCCCTGGGCGCTGCCGGCAGCAACGTCATCCGCATGATCCTGGGTCACGGCCTCGTCCTGACGGGTCTGGGTCTCGGGATCGGCGTGGCGGCATCGCTGGGACCATTATTGGTGACACTA
>CBDUAS010000377.1:0-4556 GCA_965365185.1 uncultured bacterium
GCTGTGGCGTTGAGGGCCGACGTCAGCGACGCGGCGCAGGTCGAAGCGATGGTGGCGGCCTGCATCGATCGCTGGGCGAGACTGGACATCCTGGTGTGTAACGCCGGTATCTGGAAGGGTGCGCCGGTCGAGACGATGTCCGAGGCCGATTGGGACGAGACGATCGACGTCAACCTCAAGGGGGTGTACCTGGCGACCCGCTACGCGCTTCCTCATCTGCGGTCCTGCGGATCGGGGTCCATCGTCAACATCGCCTCGACCGCGGGCCAACGCGGCGAAGCCGGATACGCTCATTATGCGGCTTCGAAAGGTGGCGTGATCGCGTGGACGAAGTCGCTGGCGCCCGAGCTCGCCGCCGCCGGCATCCGCGTCAACTGCGTTGCCCCGGGCTGGGTACAAACCGACATGACGGCCGAATCCCTGGCGGCTCAGGGCGACAGGGTCACGGCGGGCATTCCGCTGGGAAGGGCAGGGGAGCCCGAGGAGATCGCCTCGGTGGTGTGTTTCGTGGCCAGCGACTTGGCCTCGTACATCACCGGCGAGGTCATCAACGTGAACGGCGGTAACGTCCTGTGCGGGTAGAGCTTCCGTGGGCCATCATCCCCACGGCAGGGCGCGGCACGCGCCTGCGACCGGCGACGGAGGTCGTCCCGAAGGTGCTGCTGCCCGTCGGCCTCCGACCGATGATCGACTGGGCCCTGGACGAAGCGCTGGGAGCGGATGTCGCCGCCATCGCCGTCGTCGTTTCCCCGGACCACCGGGCGGTACGCCGGCACGTGGAGCGTCGTGCGAGCGGGCCTCGGTGGCCCGCGGCGGTGACGGTCCGCTTTGTCGAGCAGCCTCGGCCTCTGGGCCTCGGTGACGCCATCTTTCGCTGTCGTTCGCTGACCGGGAGCGAATCGTTCGGCGTCGTCGTGCCCGACAACTGGTTCGACGCTGGCGTTCCGGCGCTCGCCCAGGTGGCAGACACGCACCGCCGCACGGGTCTCGATACCCTCGGGCTCATCCGCGTCGATCCGCAAGGCGCCTCACTGCTGGGAAACGTCGGCAGGGTCACGCTCGAACACCTGAGCGATCGCGACTACCGCATCGTCGAGCTGGGCGACAAGCGACCCGGGTCATTCCGCGTCGAGGGCGACAGCCCGGTGCTGCGCGGGTGCGCTCGCTACGCGCTCGGCCCGAGCTTCTACGCCGCCCTGGAGGCCACGGGGCCGCCGCCGACGGGAGAGTGGGACGATGTTCCGGCATTCCAGCACCTGTCGGCCGCTCCGGGGCTGGCAGGACGACTGCTACAGGGCGTTCATTTCGACCTCGGGCACCCGGCGGGCTACCTCGGCGCGATGAGCCACATGTACGCGCGGCTCAGCGATAGCGGCGCATGATGCCGACCACCACGCCCTGTATCCGCACCTCTTCCTCGGCAAGAAAGAGGGGCTCGATGGCGGGATTCGCGGGCTGCAGTCGGATGCGCTCGCCCTGGCGGTAGAATTTTTTCAGCGTCCCTTCTTCGCCGCGGAGCAGAGCGATGACGGTCTCGCCGTTCTCCGCCGACGTTCGGTCCTCGACGATGACGTAGTCGCCGTCCCGGATCTGCTCGTCGATCATCGAGCTACCGCGCACGCGCAGCACGTAGGTCGGCTTTCGCCCGACGAAGTCCGGCGGCAGGTTGACCGTCTCCGTCTCGGCAATGGCCTCGATCGGCCGGCCGGCGGAGACCTGCCCGAGCAACGGCACCTCGACGGTTCGCACCGGCTCGGGATCGACGAGCTGTATGCCGCGGCCCTGATGCGGCGCTTTCCGCAGGTACCCCTTTTGTACCAGCTGCTCTACGTGTTTGTAGACCGTGGCCGGTGACGAGAGCCCGAAGCGTGCTCCGATCTCCTGGAGCGTCGGCGCATACCCGTGGCGCTCCACGTGCTCGCGGACGTAGTCGAGAATCTCTTTCTGTCTCTTGGTCAGATACATGACCGGCCTCGATGAAGATTGGACGACAAGAAGCAAAAATAGCACGAATACGTCGCCGGTGGCCTGTGATACTTTGAACCCATGATCTGGATGGGACTCGACCTGGGCAGCCGACGGATCGGCGTGGCGATCTCGGACGAACGGGGTGTCATCGCACAGCCGTTGACGACCCTGGAGGTATCCGCCGGCGCGCTCCCTTGGGAGGAGATCCGCGCCCTCCTCGCCGAACGCGGGGTGGGCGGGATCGTGGTCGGATTGCCGCGTCGACTCGACGGCTCGCACGGGTCCGAGGCGGATGCCGCGAAGGCGGTGGCCGAACGGCTGGGCCGCGAGAGCGGCCTGCAGGTCGAGCTGTGGGACGAGCGTCTTACCAGCGTGCAAGCCGAGAGGCTGCTGATCGAAGCTGGAGTGCGGCGGCGCCAGCGCAAGGGCGCGACCGATCGCATCGCCGCGGCGCTGATCTTGCAATCGTTCCTCGACTCCCGCTCCGTCAGCCCGTCGGCTGCCGAATTCGCCGAGCCGTGAGGGCAAGCTTCGCTGCGCCGGGAAGCCTCCGGAACGCCCTGGGGGCCCGCGGGCGATGACGGTCAGACGCTGGCTCACTGCGGTCGTGTTCGTCGTCGTGGTCCTCTACCTCTTCGTGCGGTTGGCCCTCGGCGTGGCCGTTGCCGCCCTCGATGCACCCTTCGACGGCAACGACGGAGCCGCCGTCGTCGTCGCGATTCCGGCTGGTGCGAGCGCCGCGCAAGTGGCCGACTTGCTCGAGAACAACGGCGTGGTTCGCAGCGCCCGGAATCTGCGCTGGTGGATGCGTCTGAGCGACACCCAGGGGAGCATCCACACAGGACGGTACCGGTTCCAGGGACCCGCGAGCCTGCGGCAGGTGGTGGAAGTGATTACCGAGGGGCGCGTCCTCTTGTCGTCCGTTACGGTGATCGAGGGCTCGACCCGGTGGCAGGTGGCCGAGTCGTTGGCGGCTGCCGGCTTCGGAACCTACGCGGAGGCTTGGGATGCGACCGGCAAATCCTCGCTGATTGCCGATCTCGATTCCTTGGCCACGGATCTGGAGGGATACCTGTTTCCGGATACGTACTACGCGCCGCACGGAGCCGACGCAGCCGAGATCGTCGCCATGATGGTGGCGCAGTTTCGTGAGGTGTGGAGCCGCGAACGAGTCCACAGGGCCGAGAGCATCGGCCTCGACGTACGCCAGGCGATCACCGTCGCGTCCTTGATCGAGGCGGAGACGGGGCTCGACGAGGAACGCCGACTCGTCTCCGGCGTCTATCACAACCGCCTCGACCGCGGAATGCGACTGCAATGCGACCCGACGTTGCTGTACGCGCTCTACCTCGACGGCCGTACCGACCGCAACATTCGCCGGGCCGATTTCGACCACCCGTCTCCTTACAACACCTACCGCGTGCGCGGCTTGCCGCCGGGCCCGATCGGCAACCCCGGCGTGGCGAGTATCGACGCGGCGCTGAATCCGGCGGAGACGGAGTTCCTGTACTTCGTCGGGCGCAACGACGGCTCGCACGCTTTCGCGCGAACCTTGCGCGAGCACAACGCCAACGTCAATCGTTATCAGCGCTGAGCCGTCCGTGGTTGTACACTGATGCGTCCTCTCCTCTCCGGCAGAGTACGGTGGGGCCGGAGTCTCTCGCCTTGCCAGACGACGGAAGAGCCATGAGCCACCTGCGAAAACATGCCGAGCTGAGCGCCGACGCCGCCGCGGGCTTCCGTTTTGCGGTGCTGGTGAGCCGCTTCAACACCGAGGTCACTTCGGCGTTGCTGGAGGGCGCGCGCCAGACATTGCACCACTACGGCGCCGTCGAGGAGGCCGTCACCGTCCACGAGGTGCCCGGTGCGTTCGAGCTGCCCGTCGCTGCCGCCAAGCTGGCCCCGGCGGGCTTCGACGCGATCATCTGCCTGGGGGCGCTGATCAAGGGTGAAACGCCGCACTTCGATTACCTGGGCGCGGCGGTCGCCCATGGCATCTGCCACGTGGCCGTGCGTTCGGGCGTGCCGGTCATCTTCGGCGTGCTGACCTGCGAGCGGCGCGAGCAGGCCGAGGCCCGAGCCGGCGGTGACAGGGGCAACAAGGGTGCCGAAGCGGCGCTGGCCGCGATCGAGCTGGCCGGGCTCTTCGCCTCGCTGACGCCGGGAGGTGGCTCCGATGGGCAAGCGACACCGAGCGCGTGAGGCTGCCGTGCAATGCCTCTACCAGTGGGAGGTGACGGGCGCCGAGCCGGAGCGCATTCTGCTGGGGTTTTGGGAGAGCCACGGCACCGACGACCCGGAGCTCCGCCGCTTCGCCGAGTCCCTGGTACTGGGGACGGTGGCGCACGTCGCCGACATCGACGCTATGATCTCTGAGCAAACCAGGCATTGGCGTTTGGACCGATTGGGGCTGGTGGAGAAGAGCGTTCTCCGCCTGGGCGTCTACGAGCTGAGGCACGAGCCGGAAACACCCGCCGCCGTCGTCATCGACGAGGCGGTGGAGCTGAGCAAGCGGTTCAGCGGGCCGGAGGCGGCGCCGTTCGTCAACGGCATCCTGGATGCGATCAAGGGACGTTTCGTCGAAACCG
>CBDUAS010000378.1:0-4553 GCA_965365185.1 uncultured bacterium
CAGAGCCCGGCCCAGGGAGAGAAAAAGCGTGCTGACGCCCTCGAGGATCAGGTCCGGCGACAGACCCTCAGGCAGCTCCCAGCTCATCTTGTCGGTCAATGTTCCCTCGCGCTGTGGACGGCGACGCCTCTCTCATTCTGCCGCAAAGCGGCGTGTTCGCGCAGCAGGCCCCGACGACGGCTTCCGGGCAATAGGGTAATCTCCTGCCACCCACGTCATGATCTGGCAGCCCGTGGTGCAGATGTGGTGGGTCTGTTGGCGACAAAAAGAGGCAGGCTGCTAGACACATCCCGTCGACGAGGAAGCGATCATGCCCCGATGCATTGCACGACCGATCGATCGGAAAACCGCCAGGGGACGACAGCTCGGCGCCGCCGGGCACGCTGTCGTTGTCGCGCTGGCCATCTTGGCGGCCGCCACCGTCACGTTGGCGGCCGCCGGTTTAGCGGCTCCCGCGAGTGCGGCGACGTCCGTGAAACCGGCGACCTCCCGCCCGGCGGTGGCGGCACCTTCCGCCGGTCAGCAGGCGGCCACGGCCCCCCAGGCCGTGGCAATCCCGACGCCGGAGGAGTTCTTCGGCTTCGCGATGGGCAGCGACGAGAAGCTCGCCCGTTGGGACCGGATCCTGGAGTACCTCGACCTGATCGCGGCGAATTCGGATCGCGTTCGCATCGACGACTACGGACCGTCGACGCTCGGCAACCGCTTCGTCTCGGTCGTGATCACGTCGCCGCGAAACCACGCCGACCTCGATCGCCATGTCGAGATCGGGCGCCGGCTCGCGGACGGCCGGGACCTCACGGAGAACGAGGCGCGGGCACTGGCCCAGCAGGGCAAGGTGACCGTGGTGCTCAACCACAACATCCACAGCAGCGAGATCGGCTCGTCGCAGACCTCCGTGCAACTCGTCTACGAAATGGCCACCGAGGACTCCCCGCTGATGCGTGAGATCCTCGATAACGTGATCATGGTGCTGGTGCCCTCGTCGAATCCCGACGGTCAGATCATGGTCACCGACTGGTACGAGCAGAACCTGGGGGGCGACTTCGAAGAGGCACCGATGCCGTACCTCTATCACCACTATGCCGGGCACGACAACAACCGTGACTTCTTCATGGGTAACCTGGTCGAGACCCGCTACATGTTCGAGCTCATGTTCGATGACTGGGCGCCGCAGGTATACCTCGACCAGCATCAAATGGGCGGCGGCGGCGCGCGGATGTTCGTACCGCCGTTTCCGGACCCGCAGAGCCCGGACATCCCAGCGCTGATGTATCAGCAGATGCGGCTCGTGGGCGGGCAGATGGTCATGGACCTGCAAGCGGCCGGGAAGAAAGGAATCATCACCGGCGAGATGTACCGCATCTACGGCCAGGAAGGGGCGCTCAACTGGCGTTTCCACAACGTCGTCGGCCTGCTCACGGAAACGGCCAGCGCGCGCATTGCTTCTCCGGTAACGCAGGAGCCGGGCGGTCGCGGCGGCCGCGGTGGTCTCGACCCGCGCGAGTTCTCGGTGGCGGTTGTCGATCCTTGGCGTGGTGGGACGTGGACCCTCGGCGACATCGTCGACTACCAGATGGTCGCCGCCCGCGCCGTGCTCAAGGTATCGGCTCGGAACCGCGAGGACTTCCTGTTCAACCAGTGGCTGATGGCGCAGGAAACACTGCGGCGCGCCGAGATCGAGGGCCCCTACGCTTGGGTCGTCCCGGTCGACCAATTCGATCCCCTTACGGCGGCCGACATGGTGCAGAGGCTGATCATGCAGGGGATCGAGGTGTACCAGGCCGGGGAGCCTTTCGAGGCGACTCCGGCGAGCGCCCCGCTGCCACTACCCGGCTTCGAGCCGCTTCCGGAGCCCGAGCCGGAGGAAAGCGAGGCCGCAGGTGAAGGCGTCGACGAGGCCGGCGATCCCGGTGCGGAAGGTCAAACCAGCGACCCCGAGGGCGCGGAACAGGCCGAAGACCCCGAGGCAGAGACCGCCGAGGAGGCCGAAGAGGAACCCGTGCCCGAGCCCGTCGCCTACGCCGCGGGCGCGTTCATCATTCCCGGCGCTCAGCGCGGTCGACCGGCGCTGATCGACCTGCTGGAGCCGCGCGTGCCGCAGATCAAGAGACAGTGGCCCGACGGACCGGTGCGACGTCGCTATGACTCCACCGCGTACACCATGCCGATGCAGATGGGCGTTGACGTGGTCCGGATCGACAGTGAGTTCGACGCCGTCACGGCGCCCGTGAGCGAGGCGTTGCCGCCGGCCCCTCCGCGGCCCGCCGAGGCGAGGTTCACCTGGGCTCTCGATCCGCGCATCAACCAGAGTTATACCGCCGTCAACCGCCTGCTCGCGGACGGCATCGAGGTGTCCCGCGCCACGGAGCCACTGATGACGGAGGCCGGCGCGCTCCCCCCGGGGGCGTTCATCGTTCCGCGTCAGGGTACGACGTTTGCAGAGTTGGAGACGCGACTCCAGCGGATCGCCGACGAGATGCGGCTCCCGGTCTTTGCCGACCCGGAGGGCAATATCGGCTCGGCCACGGAGATCGCCGCCGCGCGCATTGGCGTGTACAAACCCTGGCAGGCATCGATGGACGAGGGGTGGACGCGGCTGACGCTGGAGAACTTCGAGTTTCCGTACCAGACGGTCGACAACGCTCGCATCCGCGAGGGCGAGCTCGGCACCGACTTCGACGTCCTGATACTGCCTTCGGGGCAGCAACTCCGGCGCCTGATCGACGGCATCTCGGAGGAACGCATCATGGAACCCTACGCCGGCGGTATCGGCGAGGAGGGCGTCGAAGCGATCATCGAGTTCGTCGCCGGCGGCGGCACGCTGCTGACGCTGCAGGGTTCCGACCAGATCGTGCTGGAGCGTTTCGAGGTGCCGGTGAAGGATGCGCTACGGGGGCAGCGGGGAAACGACGTGTACCTGCCTCCGATGATCCTGCATCTGGAGGTGGACCCGGGGCACCCCCTCGGCTACGGCATGAAGGAGGACGCCTTCGGGTTCTTCGGTGGCGGCAGCGCCTACGAGCCGGACGGATGGGATGCCACGACGGGGGACTTGCGCGTCGTCGCCACCTGGCCTTCGGAAGGCGAAGTGCTCGCCAGCGGGGAGATGCTGGGCGAAGAGCATTTCGCCGGTCGCGGCGCCATGGTCGAGGTGCGATACGGCGAGGGCAGGATCGTGATGTACGGCTTTCGTGTCAAACACCGGGCGCAGACACACGGCACCTTCAAGCTGCTGTTCAACGCGCTGTACGAGACGCGGTAGCCGGGCCGCGCTGGCCGCTGCCAGGGCGTTCACGCAGGTCAAGCCGGGGTGCGCTGGCCGCTGCCAGGGCGTTCACGCAGGTCAAGCCGGGGTGCGCTTCCGCCGGCCGTTTCGGCCGCCGGAAGCGGGAATGTCCGCTCTGTCAGCGCCGCATCGGCTGCACGTGCATGTAGGACAACGTCCGCCACAACCATTCGAAGGGGCCGAAGAGGAAGCGTTCCGACCACCAGACGGAAATCGGGATCTGGACGGCCCAGATGGCCACGACGACAAGGATCTGCCCGACGCGGCTCACTTGACCGAACCAGCCGAGGCCGTGGCCGTAGAAGATCGTCGTGGCGATGATGGTCTGCAACAGATAGTTGGTGAGCGCCATGCGGCCGACGCTGGCCAGCGCCGAGCGCACTGCCGGCAGGGCCCCGCTCTTACAAACCAGCATCACTCCGGCGGCGTACGCCAGGCTCACCAGCAGGCTGCCGAAGTAGTTGTAAAGGGCACCGAAGAAGAAGCGCGACAGGTCCCACTCGGCGGCGAAGTTACGGTAGATGCCCCACGCCACGATCGGCAGACCGACGACAGCGCCGAGGGCGATGCAGTTGCGGTAGAACCGATCCGAGAGCTCGGCGCTGAAGAACCCCAACTTGAACAAGGCCATCCCCAACAGCATCAGTCCGCCGGCGCGCCATAAGCCCCAAAAGACCAGGGCACCGGTGTGCACCGCGAGGGCGTCTTCGACCCTGCTGCGCATCTGGTCGCTGAAGCCACCGCGGTAGTTGGCGACGATCTCCACAATCTTCTCGGCGGGCGGGCGCCACGCCGCCTCGAACTGCTCCGTCGCCTCCGGCGGCCAGAAAGGCATCGAGTAACCGCCCAGCAACGACAGCGCCGGAGACACGAGCAAGATCACCGCGCCGACGATGATCAGCGTCCGGGGGCTGAGGCGCCGGAACCAGTACACCCACAGTGCGCAGAGGCTGTAGACGAAAAGGATGTCGCCGGCCCACATGAGGTAGGCATGGATCAAGCCGAAGACCATCAACCAGAGGCTGCGGCGGTAGTGCAATCCGGTGGCCTTGCGACCTCGCGCCTCGGCACGCTGCCACATGAGCACGATGCCGGCGCCGAAGAGCGCCGAGAAGATGGTCATGAACTTCTGATCCGCGAACATGTGGCTGAGGATCCACACCCACAGATTGGCGCCGGTGAGGTCTCCGAACGCGGTCGGGTTCATGTATGCCGCGGCGGGCATGGCGAACAGCAGGGCCGGGATCAGGATCAGGCTCGATGC
>CBDUAS010000379.1:0-4545 GCA_965365185.1 uncultured bacterium
GGCGGCGGGATCCAGCAATTGCCGTAGGGTTATCAATGACATCTCTGTCCTCCTCTTACGCCGCGCGGGGCGCGTTCATCAGGGCTGCGATACCGGGGAGCGTCTTGCCCTCCAGCCACTCCAGAAAGGCGCCGCCGGCGGTCGAAACGCGCAGTGGTACGCCGAGCGCCTCGCTCCGTTGCCGGCGGGGCGAGCGTCCGCTGTCGATGCCGCACCGTCGCTGATCCTGCTGCATGGGTGGCTGATCGACCGGCCGCAACTGATCATCTACCGATCCTGGGCGCGCAGCGCCGCGAATCGAGGCTTCGACGTCTGGATGCCGCGGCTGCCGCACCACCTGGAGCGTGCCGAGCCCGGAGAGGTTTCCGGACAGCGCTGCCTGTCGCCGGACCTCGTTACCAGCCTGGACGCCGTACGCCAGGCGGTGGCGGAGGTGCGCGAGCTGGCCGCATGGCTGCGCCGGCGCGGGGCACCGAAGATCGGCGTCTGGGGCATGAGCCTGGGGGGTTGGATTGCCGCCCTCGCCGCGATCGCCGATCCCGACTGGGATGCCCTGGCGCTGTGGGCACCCGTGGCGTCACCGGTCGAGGTGCTTTTCGAGAGCAAGCTGGTGGAGTTGTTGCGCGACGCCGTCGTCGATGGCGGCGTGTCGAAAGACGACCTGAGGACGCCGCACATCGGGTCCATGAGCCCCGATAGCGGAGCCACGCGCGTGCCGCGTTCTCGCGTCCTGATCGTTGCCGGGGCCTACGACCGGGTGATCTCACCGCGCTCTGTGGCGCGGCTGGCGCGGACGTGGAACGTGGACGTTCATTGGGTGCCGCACGGCCACATAAGCCTGATGTGTTCGCGTGCCCCGATTCGCGATACCGTCGCCTTCCTGCAGCACGCACTCTGCTGACCCGGCGCCGGTCGTGTCTGCAACGCGATCCGACGGGCCGTCGCGGACGCGACCGCGAAATTTCCTGATTTTGCCGTCCGCGCGGGTAAACCGATGGGCGGGCCGGTCGTCTAAGCAGTGACCGCGGGGGGCAACGGCAACCCGCGGGGATACCGAAGGGTCGGAACACTGGCGCTGGTGGGCGCACGAATGACCGACAGCGAAGCCATACAGCACGTTCGCTCTGGAGACATGGACGGGCTTCGTGTTCTCTACGACCGCCATCGTGGCCGCATCTATCAGCTCGGATGCCGCTACCTCGGCGACGCGACAGAGGCGGAGGACCTGGTGCAGCAAGTTTTCATCAAGGCGTACGAGAACGCCGCCAAGTTTCGCGGCGAAGCACAGGTGTCGACCTGGTTGTTCCGCATTGCCGCCAACGCGGCGATCGAACGACGCCGTCGACGCCGCACGGTCGGCATCGATGACCTGCATCCTTCGGGTTCCGATTCCTTGGCTTCGGCGGCAAACCTCGGCGCCGAGGTGCGCTCGGGCTGGGATCGTCGACCGGCCATGGCGTCCACGGACTTCGACGCCGATCCGGAGGCCGCCGCCGAGCGACGCTCCCTCCAAAACCGACTGAACGCCGCCCTCGAAGAGCTCTCGCCCACACAACGCCTGGCATTCGTCCTGCGGCATTGGGAAGGGCTGAGCATCCGCGAGATTGCCGAGCTGCTGGGCGCGGCGGAGGGCACGGTAAAGAGCCATCTGTTTCGCGCCGCCCGCACATTGCGCGTCGAGCTCGCGGACCTGATGCCGAGCACCGGAGCAACACCATGAACGAGAACCGCACAGACGCCGACGGCGTCAAGAGCGACCAGGATCCGTTCGAGGATGACGAGATCATGAAGCGTCTACGGACTCCCCCCGAATTCCCTCCGGCAAGCCCCGAGCAGGTCGAGCAAACCTGGAGCGCCATCGTCGACCATCTCGAGGAACAGGTGCAGCGCGAACCGACCGTCGCCGCGTCCCACCCGGACGCACGACGTCGCCGCTGGTTGAAACGACTGTCTTTCGCCACCCCCGGTTGGTCATGGCAGCTTGCCAAGGTCGCCGCCCTGCTTGTCCTCGGTTTCGGCGCCGCTTGGATCGCCGCCGGCCGCGGTTGGCTGCCGGGGACCCCCTCCCGCGAGGGCGGAGTGGTGGCAAGAGGACCGGATGCCGAACCGGATCGGGCGTGGCTGGCCGCGGGCGACTACAGCAATCGGTTAGAGACGCTGCTGCTCGGTGTGAGCAAGGGTGGAGAGTCTGCCGACGGAGGTCTCGCCCCCGCAGTGCGCGAGGTGAGCCGCGAGCTCCTGGACGACAATCGGATGTATCAGCGGGTAGCCCAGCGCCGGGGTGACCCGGCGCTCTCGGAGCTCCTGTCGCGTATGGAAATCATCCTGCTGGCGCTGGCAACGGCGCCCGACGGGCAGGAAGAAGAAGTGATCAACGTTTTGCGCGGGTTTATCGACGACAACGACGTTCTCGAGGACCTACGCGAGGTCCGAGCGACCGTCCCGCGGGTGCCGCGTTCGCGGGCAACGACCACGAGGTTCTGATGAGAGAACGCAAAGGAGGTTGTTCCATGGAGCGAAACAACGAGTCGACCCGATACCAACGGCTCCTTTCCCGCGCCGGCATGCTCGCGCTCGCCGTGACGATGCTCGCGGTGCCGTTCGCCGCCGATTGCTTGGTTCAGGCGCCGGCACCGGTGGTGGCCGGCGCCGGCGAGGCAGGCCTCGGCGCGCCCGACGAACAGGGTCAACCGGGATCCGAGGAGCTCAGCGCCGGTCGTGCCGCGGCGATCAACGGCCGCTGGCAAGAGGCGCTGGATCATTTCCGCGCGGTGCTCGACGCCTATCCCGACGGGGAGCTGGCCGATGACGCGGCGTATTGGACGGCGAAAAGCCTGGAGCAGCTCGATCGTTACACCGAGGCGGTCGATCTGGTGACCGAGTTTCTCGAGGCGTACCCCGGCTCACCGCTGGTGCAGGAAGCACGCCTTGTTCGCATCGAAGCGGCCGAGGCTCTGGTACGGCAGGGCAACGCCGGGTACGAGCGCTACCTGCGGGAAGAAGCGGCGCCGCCGCCGCGGGCACCGCGACCTCCGCGGGGCGGTCAGGCGCCGCCGCCGCCGCAAGCCCCCGATGTCGACGCGGAGTTGCGCCTCATGGCGCTGGACGCGCTCATCGGCATGGATGCCGATGAAGCGTGGCCGATTCTGCAGCGCATCGTGACGGAGTCGGAAGAGCCGGAGATACGCGGCCGTGCTGTCTGGCTGTTGAGCGAGATCGATACCGACGAGGCTTTCGACTTGCTCGTCGAGATGGCGCGTTCGGACCCCGATCCGGAGGTGCGGGCAAACGCCATGTTCTGGGCCGGGCAGAGCGCCGCCCGTTCGGATGAGGCCCTCGATCTGCTGATCGAGGTGATCAACAGCGGCGCCGACGAGGAGTCGGTCGGGCAGGCTCTCTTCGGCCTCGGCCAGTCCGGTGATCCGCGCGCCGTACGGGCCCTCGAATCGCTGGCGCGCGATCAGACCAAGGACGCCGAGCTACGCGGGCAGGCCCTGTTCTGGCTCGGGCAGCAAGGCTCATCCCTCGCGCTGCTGCGCGACATGGTTCTCGAAGATGCGGACCCCGAGCTTCGCCGCCAGGCCTTGTTCGGGATCGCGCAGGCCGACTCGCCCGAGGCCAGCGACTTCCTGCTGGAGATCGCGCGCTCGGACTTGCCGATCGAGTTGCGCAGCAACGCCATCGTCTGGCTTGGCGGGCGCGGCGACGAGGGCACCGTCGACGTCCTTCTCGAGCTCTGGGGTGAGGCCGATGACGCCGAGATGCGCAATCAACTGATGTTCGCTCTGTCGCAGACCGGCTCCGACCGTGCCATCGATTTGCTCGTTGCCATCGCGAAGGACCCCGATGAGGATCCCGAGCTTCGCAAGCAGGCCGTCATGTGGCTCAGCCAGTCGGAACACCCCAGGGCGAAAGCCGCCATCCTCGAAATCATCGGCGAAGCCGAGGTCGAACGATGAAGACCCCGAGGGCCGGATTCATGGTGCCGGTTGCCTTGTGGGTGGGGCTGCTGTCGACGGTAGCTGCCTCGGCACAGTCGCGCGACATTCCGTCGAGCTGGCGCGACATCAGCGGTCGTATGGTCGCCCTCCGGGCCCTCGCCGCGACTTCGCAGAGCGAGGGGAACGCCGATTCGTTCTGGTTGGGGTACACGTTCCCGTTGCGCCCGGACGTTCGGGTGGAATGCGAGGAGCAAAGAGTGCGGAGCATGACCATCGGCTCGGATGGCCCGCGACTCACCTTCGACGGACCTGCGGACGAGCGACCGGTGCGGGATTGTGACGACAGGCTCGGCGTCTTCATGCGATTCGACGGGAGCGTCTCCGAGGTCACCGAGGCGCGGTTGCTGACCTTGGGTGGCGCGGCGGCGCGGCTCGAGCCTCCGGTCGTGTGGGCCGGTGAATACGCGGCTACCGACAGCGTCGAGTTCTTGCGCCCCGCAGTATTGCTCGGTGATGGAGGCAACGGTGCGCTCGCGACGACTTCGGACAGCGTACGCGCACGATTACTGGCGGCGATCGCCGTACACGGCAGCGAGGCCCGGCT
>CBDUAS010000380.1:0-4537 GCA_965365185.1 uncultured bacterium
GGAAATGGCCGCGCCCGGTTACTATCCCAAGCGCTGGTCGGTGGAAGACGAGGGAAGCAAGCGCCAATGCATCGAACGACCGCAGCCGCGACCTTGAGCGCGGCGATGGGGCTGGTCGCGTTCGGCACCATCGTCGGCGCCAGCGTTTCGCAGGCTACCTCGCGGGCCCAGGAGGAGCTCGTCGAAGCGCTCGACACCCGGCTGCAGCAGCACGCTGAGTCCGGCCGTTTCTCCGGCGCCGTGCTGGTGGCACGGGGTGCGGATGTGCTCCTGCGCAAGGGCTACGGGCTGGCTGACCGCGAGGCTGGCATTGCCAACACCGATAGGACCCCGTTCAACATCTGCTCGATGGGAAAGACGTTCACCGCTGCGGCGATCATGCTTCTGGTCGAGGCAGGCGAGCTGGACTTCACGACACCGATCGGCGTGTACCTGCCCGACTTTCCCGTGCCCCTCGCCGAGCAAGTAACGGTCCACCATCTCCTCTCGCATACCTCCGGGCTCGGCAACTACATGGCCCACCGTGACTTCGGGCGCAACATCGCGGATTTCGTCTCGATTGAACAGGTTTACGAGCTCGTGCGGCAGGAGGAGCCGAGCTTCGTGCCGGGAACTCGGTTCTCGTACTCGAACTCCGGCTACATCGTGCTGGGCCGAATCATCGAGGTGGTAACCGGGCAGAGCTACTTCGACTTCGTTCGAAGCCGCGTCTTCGCGCCGCTGGGCATGAGCGCGACCGAGTTCTACCAGGTCGCAAAGCGCCCCGCCGGCGTGGCGTTCGGCTACACGCACGATGGCGACGGGGGATTCGAAAGGGAGAGGTACGAGGCACCGAACCCTTACTCGGACGGCGGCGTGCACAGCACGGTTGACGACCTCTTCGTCTTCGATCGCGCCTTGCACGAGGCAACCCTCTTGAGCCCGGACTCACGCGACCTGATGTTCACCCCCAACCTCAACGGCTACGGCTACGGGCTGTCGATCAAGCCTCCCGAGGAGCACACCAGCGGGCGCACTTCAATCGGTCATACCGGCGGGTTGAGAGATCGGAGCACCGTGATCCGGCACTTCGTCGAAGATGACACCGTCATCATCGTGCTGTCGACCCTCCCCGCCATCGCCTTCGAGATCGCCCGCGAGATCGAGGGCTTGGTGTGGGCGCCTTCGGAGGACACCCCCGGCCCGTGGCGGCATCCGCTTCGTTCTCGTCGGGGCGCGGCGTCAGCGCGGTGACTGATATCGTCCCCGGCTGACCACGACCTGCCGAGCGTCGAGAAGCTCGACCGGGTCACCGTCGCTGAGCTCGTTCGGCCACGTCCACATGTTCGGCGTGCGCCAGCGCAAGTAGCGCGGCGGCTCGTGGCGAGCGAGCACCCCCGCAGTAACCGACACGGTGTCACCCGGTTCGAGCGTCACGTTGGGGAACTCGAAGCGCGTGCGGCCCCCGCGCAGGCTCCAACCGCAGAGGCATACCTCGGTGTCGCCCCAGTTGGTGACGTGCACGGATTCGAAGACGAAGTCGACATCCATCAAAACGCTCGGACGCTCCGGCCGCAGATTGATCCGCGTTCCCTCGAGGCCGGGTAGTCCACAGCCACCGAACGCCACAGCTACCGCGAGCAGCAAGGCCGCGCCGCGGGGGGTTTTCGATCCGCTCCGCTTCGACATGGTCGCTCTCTCCCGGCGATCGGCCCGGACGCTCGCCCGTCGATCTCCTTCGTTCCGGTACTTGTGTCGTCGACTCTCACCGGGCACTAAAGGCGGCGGTCGAAGGAGTTACGAAGGTCGCCTGAGCCTGCGCCTCAACGGTCCGGAAAGACGATCCGATAGCGCTTGATCAGGACCGTGCCGCGCTCATCGGCTACCGCTGCGAGAATCTCGTTGTCGGTCACATACGGCGCTGCGTAGGCGTCCACGCCGTCGGGCATCGCCACGGGACCGAGGAATCGGCCCTCGAGGTCAAAGACTTCCCAGGTGACGGACTCCGTCCAGCACGGCGTGCCGCCGAATGGATCGGCGGGCGTGGGGTCTTCGTTGCATTCGCCCATCGCGCGCACCCCGGGCCCCGGGCGGCGCACCCAGATACGGCCGGCGTGGTCGGGATAGAAGCGGTTGAATGCCGGCTTGGTGGCCGGTATCTCCGCGCCGGTCCATGTCCAGTCTGGCTGCATCCGACGCAATCCAGCGATTGTCGTCTTGCGCGCCCAGCTCGCTTCGTCGTCTTCAACTGGCACCGGCTGCCAGGGCCTTTCGACGCGCGTTACGCGCCCGTCCCGATGCACGATATCGAACGAATAGTCGTCGGCGACGCCCGCCACGATTGCCCCGGAGGGGGCGAGCCGCCAGGTCAGAGTCGGAGCGAACGGGACGCCGCTCACCGAAACGGAGTCGCCCGACCGCGCCACCAGCTGAAGTGCTTCAAAACCGAAGTCCGGCGGCTCCGCGGGTCCGGTCCCAGCCGACGGGCCGGCGTTGACCGGCACCATGCCCATCCTCCACTCGGTGAAATCGGCCGCCTGGTTCACCGGCTGGAAGTTGTACAGCGTGCCGTCGTCGACCATCACCATGGGCTGCGGCGTGTTCATGCCGGTCGGCATCGACAGGATTCCGAGGTCATCTCCGCTGGGCGAAAACACATTGATGCGGCCGTTCTGCGCATCGCGCACGTAGATGCGCCCGTCGCGGCCGATGACCATGCTTCGCGGCGTCGTGAACTCGCCCGGGCCCTGGCCTTCCCGGCCGATATCGCGCACGTGTCGGCCGGCGTCGTCGTAGACGCGAACGACGGGAACCTGCTGGTCGAGCACGTAGATCTCGCCGTTGAATGATCCCAGGGCGCGCACGTTGCCGAGCATGTATGGGTCATCGCCGGTTTCGACGCCGATCGAGAGAACCTCCTCGAGCCGTGCCACACCGCCCCAAACCGAGCCGGCCAACGTTCGCACGGTGGTTACACCGTCGCCTTTGGTTACTTCCGACTGCCACGGGGCGGCCCACGAAGGACCCTCGTCGACGGCGGTGCACGCTACCGCGAGCGTTGCGGCCACGCAGATGAGCGCGGGAAATGCCTGATCGCGACCGACTGTCACCGGGACACGCGCTCCTCTACCTCGGCGTCCCACCACCAGAAGGGTCGTAGCGGGCGCTCGACCGGCCAGATCTGATCCAGGGTGTCGCCGTCGTAGAGCTCGCCGTTCTTCATCACGTAACGCACCGTGTTGGTGTTGCGGATGTCCTCGAGCGGGTTCGCGTCGAGGACGACGAGATCGGCGAGCTTGCCTTCCTCGATGCTGCCGAGATCGGCGTCGAAGCCGATGATCCGGGCGCCGTCGATGGTGGCCGCCTGCAGCACCTCGCCGGGCGTCATGCCGCCCATCGCCAGGGCCCGCATCTCCCAGTGATAGCCGAGCCCCTGCACCTCGCCGTGGCCGCCCACCCCTACCAGGCCGCCGGCACGCTGGATCGCCGCCGCAACCGCTGCCGCCTCGTCAAAGCTGTACTCGTCGTCACGCGACCATCCCCCCAGTCGTCGGCTCATCTCGTCGAGGCGATTGTGCGGCATGAAACGATTGAGCTTGGGATCGTCGTGTACCTCGGTACGGCTGAAGAAGAAATCCCGGGCGATCGGGCCACCGTATTGCACCAGCAGCGTCGGCGTGTACGCCGTCTGCGTTTGCGCATAGAGCTCCACGACGTCCTTGTAGAGCGGCATCACCGGCAACGTGTGCTCGTTGCCGTGCATCCCGTCGATCGCGTGGGTGATGTCGAGCAACATGTCGCGGGCGCCCTCCGTGGTCGGCATCAGGCCGAGCTCCTCGGAGGCCTTGACGACCCACTGCCGCTGCTTCCGGCTGCCCACCGCGTACGACTTGATGTTCGGCGTTCGGTAGAAATCCTTGTAGCGCCGCAGGTAGGCGAGCGTTGCCTCGTAAGACTGGAAGTCGTTGTTGGCGAAGACACCCGGGCCGGTCATGAAGGCCCGCTGTCCGATCGACTGCCCCGTTTCGACCAGATCCTGATAGGCGAAGTAATCGTTGGTCGACGTCTGCACGTCGAGCCCGGCGGTAACGCCGTAGGCAAGGTTGGCGATGAGGGTCCAGTTCTGCGGCTCCAGCACGTCGTGGGTGCGGAACTCCCAGTGGGCATGGGTGTCGATGAATCCCGGGACGATGAACGTGCCGGCAACGTCGATTTCGCGGGCGCCGGAGGGAATGGTCACCGAACCGCGGCGTCCCACGGCGACGATACGGTTGTCGGTTACCACGACGTCGGCGTCGTCGATCACCGGGCCGTCGCCGCCGCCGGCCATGGTGATCACGGTCGCGCCCCGCAACGCGATCGTGCCATCCGGTGTGGCGCGTGGGAACTCCAGCACGATCTCGAGGGATTCGGCAGAGGCGTCAAGATCGAGCGGCTCCGCCGCTTCCTCCTCGGCTTCGGCCTCCTCCTGCCCAGCGCTCGCGTCGGCTTCGGCCCGCTCTTCTGACGCCGCGGCATTGGAATCCGTGGCGGGCGTGAAATCCAGCGAGTCGAACGG
>CBDUAS010000381.1:0-4532 GCA_965365185.1 uncultured bacterium
TACGCCTGCACCAGCCGTGACGAGGAGACCGGGTAGTCGTGGGGAAGCAAGTGCGGTTGTGTAGCGTACGCGACGGTCAGCGAGGCAGACAGCGCGATCAGGGCGGCACGAAGGGCGGCGTAGCTGCGCCCCTGCGGCCTCAGGCTGAGAGCCACGCCGAGCGCCGGAGTCAGCACCCAAAGCACCGCCATGAGCGGTCGAACGGGCGGCCCCTGTCCGCCGAGCTGCTGCGACAAAGCGTATGGGCCGATGTACGCGACCGCCACCAAGGCAAGGGAGAAGACGAGTTTCCGCTGCCGACGATACAGCCACGCAAACCCGGCAACGGACAGCAGGAAGTGCGGCCCGTACCAGAGGAGTCCCTCTTTCTGGTCCATCAGGAACCCGACCGCCGTAGCCAACGCCGACGGCCACGCAGCGGCGTACGCACCCCAATCGCCTCCCAGCGCCGGCGCCCCGGCCTGTTCGCCGGCACCGAGATAGATCGCCGCCGGCGACAGGGAGCCGTATAGCTGCCAGGTGAACAGCGCATGCCCGATCACCCCGAGCATCAGCGGCCCACCGACGCGGAGTAACCGCGGCCCGCGCCGCGACGGCGCCGCCAAGATCGCGACAACGAGGATCGCCGCGCTGAGCGGGAAATACTTGACGCCGAAGAACGGCAGGGCGGCGAGCAGGAATCCGCTGCGGACGCCCACCGGCTGCGGCGAGTAGACGGCGCGAAAGGCCACCAGCGACAGCAGCATCGCGGGCACCTCGGGGAAAACGTACAGCGGCGCGAACAGCAAGGGCGCCAGCAGAGTGGTGGCCGCTGTTCCGTAGATTGCCGCCGGCGCCGAAGCGATGTCGTGGACGAAGCCGTACAGCACCCAGGCGAACAAACCGAAAGCCAAGGCGAGAACGACGCGCGGCAACGCAACGGTGGCGGCAGGTCCGATGCTTGCGCCGATCGCATACGCCGGGGCGAGCAGCAGCGGCAACCCGACGCCGTGCATCGAGTACCTGCTGTCATCGCGCATTCCCGGGCGATAGTGAGGTGACAGCACCGCCGGGTGAAACGGCGCGTAAACGCGTTGCCGATAGTCGTCGGCAAGATCGAGATCAGCGTCGTTCACCAGCGAGTGCGCCACCACCAGGTAGTGCGGCTCGTCACCGCTGGGCGGAGTCCAGCCGCCGGCCAGCAGCGTCAGCGGCACCAACGCGGCAACAGCTCCCAGGGCGAGGCGTTCGAGCGGCCATCGGCCATCGCTCGCGGTGAGCGTCGAGCGACGCCAACGGCGAACGGAGAGCAGGGCCCCCGAGCCCAGGCCGAGGGCGGTCAGCGGCGGGGCGACACACCAGAAAGCGGCAGCGTCCAGCAGCGGTGTCAGCACGGGCAGCGCCATGCCCCAGGCGAGCGGTGCGGTGAGGTGAAGCAGAAACGACCCGGGAGCGTCGCAGCGATGTTTCAGCGCCCGCACCGCCAGCCCGTAAACGATCGCCGCACCGATCCCCCACGCCAGCGCCAGGTAGAAAAAGTCGGGAGCCTCGAGCGTCGCCTCGATGCCGCGCCATGGTGAGCCGTACGCGGTACCCGGGGCGATGCGACGATGAACAGCCCAGGTGGCAAACCCGAAGGGCGCGGCGGCGAAGCCCAGCAGGTGTAATTTCGAGCTTGTCGTCAGAACTCGAGGATCTCGCTGTTCTTGCGCTCCGCCAGCTCGTCGATGCGGTGGACGAACTCGTCGGTGAGGTCCTGAACCTCCTTGTGCGCGTGGTGCTCGTCGTCCTCGGTGATTTCCTTGTCCGCCTGCAGCTTCTTGACCTTCTCGTTGGCGTCTCGGCGGATGTTGCGAATCGCTGTCTTCCCCTGCTCCGCCAACCGACCGACGACCTTGGTGAGCTCCACCCGGCGCTCTTCCGTAAGCTCGGGAATGGGGACACGCACCACGGAGCCGTCGTTGCTGGGGTTCAGCCCGAGCTCGGCCTGGTGAATCGCCTTTTCCACCGCCTCGATGGCTGACTTGTCGTAGGGTTGCACGACGAGCAGGTTGGGGTCGGGAGCAGAGAGGCTGGCGAGCTGGTTCAGGGGCGTCGAGGTGCCATAGTAATCGACCATCACGTCGTCGAAAATCGTGATACTCGCCCGACCCGTGCGGAGCCCGTTCAGATGGTGTGTCACCGACGAGATGGTGGCTTCCATGTGTTGTCTGGCGTCACGCAAAACGTCGTCGACCATCGTTCTCCTCTCTTCCTCCCGCGGCCGGGCCCGAACGCCAGGCCGGTCCGCCGGAACGCATCAAGCGCTGATCAGTGATCCGATGTCCTCTCCGCGGACCGCCCTGATGATATTGCCCGGCTCGCGCAGGTTGAAGATCAGTATCGGAAGATTATTGTCCATACAGGTCGTCACCGCTGTGGCGTCCATGACGCCGAGCCGCCGTTCGAGAACACCCAGGTAGCCGATTCTGTCGATTCGCTCGGCTGTCGGGTCGGCCTCGGGGTCCGCGGTGTAGATCCCCCCGACCTTGGTGCCCTTCATCAGCACTTCGGCGTGGATCTCCATCGCCCGCAGGGCGGCGGCCGTGTCGGTGGAAAAATACGGGTTCCCGGTACCGGCCGCAAAGATCACCACGCGGCCTTTTTCGAGGTGACGCAAGGCTCGCCGCCGGATGAGCGGTTCCGCCACCTGGCGGATTTCGATGGCCGAGAGGACGCGTGTTTCCAGGCCGCGCTTCTCCAGGGCATCCTGCAGAGCCAGGCTGTTGATGACGGTCGCCAACATGCCCATGTGGTCCGCGGTGACGCGGTCCATCCCCAGGGCATCGGCGCGAATGCCGCGGAATATGTTGCCACCGCCGATGACGACCCCGAGCTCGGTGCCGAGAGCGTGAACTTCGGTGATCTCGTCGGCGACCGTCAACGCCACGTCGGGATCGATGCCGAAGCCCTTCTCCCCCATCAGGGCCTCGCCAGACAGCTTCAGCAATACGCGCTTGTATCTCGGCGTCTCGGTCACGCTGGGGACCCTGTCAGGCGCTGGTGGCGATCTCGCTTCCGGATTCTCCAACTGCGAAGCGTACGAAACGCCCCACGACGATGTTCTCCCCCAGACGGTGCACGGCCTCGCCGATGATGTCGGCGATGGTGTGGTCCGGGTCCTTCACGAAGGGCTGGTCGTACAGAACGATCTCGGAGAGATGGCGGTCGATCTTCCCGGACACGATCTTGTCCACGATCTCCGCCGGTTTGCCCTCTGCCTCGGCCTGCGAGCGAAATACGTCGCGCTCCTCGTCGAGCGCTGCATCATCGACGTCCTCGCGCCTGATGAAACGCGGGTTGGAGGCGGCGATGTGCATGGCGATGTCTCGCGCCAGGCTGCCGAAATCGTCGGACTTGGCGACGAAGTCGGTCTCGCAGTTGAGCTCGAGCATGACGGCGATCTTGGCGCCCGGGTGGATGTAGGCCTCGATGCGGCCCTCCGTTGCCGCGCGCGAGGCCTTCTTCGCCACCTTGGCCTTGCCCATCTTCCGCAGGATCTTCACCGCCTCATCGACGTCGCCCTGCGACTCCTGCAAGGCCTGCTTGCAGTCCATGATGCCGACGCCGGTCCGTTCCCGCAGTTCCTTGACCTGACTCGCACTGATACTCATTCGCTGACTTCCCGCGTTGGACGCTACACCGGGGCGGCGAACGCCCTTGCTCCTGGATCGATACGGGCGCTCGGGCGCCGCTCGCTAATCTTCGGTCTTTTCCGCGGTGTCCGCGGACGCAGATGCTTCGGCGTCGGCCGGCGGCCCGGAGACCTTACTGCCCGGCCGGGCCTCCGTCTCCGACTCCGTGTCTACCGCCGCCGCCGTTGACGCAGCGTCGTCGGTGGCTGTCGCGGATGCTGCCGCGTCGCCCTTCTCTTCGACCGCCGCGTCGGCGGTGTCTTCGGCCGCTTTGCCGGTGGTCTCGGCATCGTTCGTCGCCGCCACCTTCGCTGCCGGCTCCTCACCGGCCTCGGCGGCCTTCGCCTCCTCGACCGCCTTGAGCGCCGCTTCCTCCACCTCCTTCTCGTGCATTCGCTTGCCCTCGAGAATGGCGTCGGCGGCAGCGCCGAGAAAGAGACGGATGGAGCGCAAGGCGTCGTCGTTACCGGGGACAATGAAATCGATGCCCTCTGGATCGCAATTCGTGTCGACGACGGCAACGATGGGGATCCCCAAGTTCATCGCCTCGCGAACGGCAATGCGCTCGCGACGAACATCGAGGATGAAGACGGCGTCGGGAACGCGCTCCATGTCCTTGATGCCCTCGAGGTTGCGGAACAGCTTGAACTTCTCCCGCCGCAGCTTGATGACCTCTTTCTTCGGCAACAGGTCCATGCGGCCGTCTTCTTCCATCGCTTCGAGGTTCTTGAGTCGCGCGACACTCTTGCGAATGGTCTCGAAGTTGGTCAGCAAGCCCCCCAGCCAGCGCTGGTTGACGAAGTACATCCCGGTGCGCTCGGCAGCCTCTCGCACCGCGTCCTGCGCCTGGCGCTTGGTACCGACGAACATCACCGAGCC
>CBDUAS010000382.1:0-4529 GCA_965365185.1 uncultured bacterium
GCCGGCGAGGAAATAGTCGTCCGCGGTGTCTTTGTTTTGCCGGATCACCCAACACGAGAGGGCCATTAGGCAGCCGAAGTACGCCGCGATGAACGTCCAGTCCAGCCAGCTCATGTGCTCACTCCCTTCCGGGCTTTGACTCGCGCTCGGGTGATTGCCTCGCGGCTCGCCTCGTGTCTACCAGACACCGCGGTAGTACGCCTCGTTGGCACGCATCTCCTTCTTGAATCCGCTGAGTGTGGTGTCGGCGTCGATGGTCAGCAATTCGATGCCTGCGATCTCGGCGAAATCCTCGATGTGCTCTGCGGTCAGCGCCGGCGAGAAGCTGGTGTGGTGCGGGCCGCCGGCGAGGATCCAGCTCGCCGCCGCCGTCTTCAGGTCGGGGAGTGCCACAGCGCCCTGGCTACCGGCAGGCGAGGCAGCTCCTCGTCGGCCGCCACCACTTCTACCTGGTTCAAGAGCATGCGGGGACGATCGCCGAGCGTGTGGATGGCAACGTTCACCGCCGGCCCCGAGGGGGTGTCGAACACCAAGCGCACCGGGTCCTCCTTGCCGCCGATCGACAGCGGGTGGATCTCGGCCCGCGGCTTCGCGGCGGCGATCGACGGGCAGATCTCGAGCATGTGCGCGCCGAGGACCTTCGGTGACGCCGGGTCGAAATGGTAGGTGTAGTCCTCCATGAAGGAGGTTCCGCCCGGGAGGCCGTGCGCCATTACCTTCATGGCGCGCACCAGCGCCGCCGTCTTCCAGTCGCCCTCGGCTCCGAACCCCAGGCCGTCTGCCATCAGCCGCTGGGCGCCGATTCCCGGAAGTTGTCGCAGCCCGTGCAGATCCTCGAACGTGTCGGTGAAGGCGACGAAATGGCCGCTCAGCAGGAACTCGCGCAGGCCCATCTCGATGCGCGCCGCGGTGCGCAGGTCGTCGCGCCTCGCACCGCCGGAACGCAGCTCGTCGGCCATGTCGTAGGTGTCGTCGTACTCGGCGCACAGCGCGTCAACGTCGGCGTCGGTGACGTGGTTTACCGCGGCCGCGAGATCACCCATTCCGTAGCCGTTGACCGAGTAGCCGAAGCGCATCTGCGCCGCTACCTTGTCTCCTTCGGTCACCGCTACGTGCCGCATGTTGTCTCCGAATCGGGCAATCTTGGCGCCATGTGAATCCGCCCAGGCACTCGCCGCCCGGCTCCAGGCGCCCAGCCGCGCCAGCACTTCCTGGTCCCGCCAATGACCCACGACGACCTTGCGGCGCACGCCCATCCGCGTGCAGATGTGGCCGAACTCACGGCCGCCGTGTGCCGACTGGTTCAGGTTCATGAAGTCCATGTCGATGGAAGACCAGGGGATGTCGCGGCCGAACTGCGTGTGTAGGTGCGCCAGCGGTTTGTCGAGCGCGGCGAGCCCGGCGATCCACATCTTGGCCGGCGAGAAGGTGTGCATCCACGCGATCAGGCCGATGCATTCATTGCTGGCGGAGGCGGCTCGACACAGCGCCGTGATGTCGTCGGGCGTCGTCATCACCGGTTTGCAGACAACGCGAAAGGGGATGTCGTGACTGGCGTCCAGGGCCGCGGCCACCTGGCGGGCGTTCGCCGCCACCTCGTGTAGTGCGTCCTCGCCGTAAAGGTGTTGGCTTCCGGCGACGAACCAGAGCTCGTACGCTTCGAGATCGATCATGGGGATTCCTGCGTGGCGCCGGCCCGGGCCGACGCTCGGGCCTGGCGGTTGGTCGGCGCGCGGCCGGTCAGCCTTGTCCATAGTAGGCGTCCTTGCCGTGCTTGCGCCGATAGTGCTTTTCTACAATGTGCTCCTCCAGGAGTGGCGCGCTCGCGTTGATGGTGAGCGTGTTCTGGGCAATGGCGGCGATCGCCTCGAGGGCCACCGCGTTCTGCAGCGATATCTCTACCGTCGGACCCCAGGTGAACGGCGCGTGCCCGGCGACCAGCACCGCGGGGGTGTGGACCGGATCGAGAGCCTCGAACCGCTCGATGATCGCCGTGCCCGTGTTGGCCTCGTAATCCGCTTCGACTTCATCCGGCGTCAGGACACGGGTTACGGGCACGGCGCCGTGGAAGTGGTCGGCATGGGTCGTGCCGAGGCAAGGGATCTCGCGCCGTGCCTGTGCGAACGCGGTGGCGTGGCGACTGTGCGTGTGGGTGATGCCGCCGACGTTCGAGAAACTTCGATACAGCGCCAGGTGCGTCGGTGTATCGGACGAGGGGCGGAGGTCCCCTTCGACGACGTGGCCGCCGAGATCGACGATGACGATCGAATCGGGCGAGAGCTGCTCGTACGCTACGCCGCTGGGTTTGATGGCCACATGGTGGCGTTCGGGGCAGATGCCGCTGACGTTGCCCCACGTGAGAGTGACGAGGCCATGGTCCGCCAGCGCGCGGTTGGCTTCGCACACGCGGATCTTGAGGTCCTCGAGCATCGTCTAACCTCTACGCACGCGGTCACGGATGCGGATGAGGTCCTTCATCAGGAGCCCGAGCTCGATCGTCGATCCGGTTCCACCCCCGGGACTGCGAACCGGCTCGACGCCGTGCACGCTGCCCACGGTGGGGCGACCCGGCCCGCCGGCAACCGGAGCCGTTGCTCTGGCACGACCCGGGCGGACGCCGCCAAACGCGTCGTGCAGCCGCTTGTACAGGACGTACAGATCGACGTACACGGCGGCGGCGTCCGGGCGCGGCGAGAAGCTCTCTTCCTTGACCCCCGTCATCTTCTCTTGCGCCGCAGCGACGCTCTCGTGCGCGCCGGCGGCGACGGCGCCGAAAATCGCGGCGCCGAGCGCGCAAGTCTGCGCCGATCGGCTGATCTTCATCCGTCGATTGCACACGTCCGCGTAGATCTGCATGACGAACGGGTTCTTCTCGGCGATGCCGCCGCAGTTGACCACCTCCTCGACCGGCACGCCGTACTCCTCGAACCGGTTGATGATGGTCAGGGCACCGAACGCCGTGGCCTCGACCAGCGCGCGATAGATTTCCGGAGCCGTGGTATGAAGCGTCTGGCCGACGAGCAGGCCCGTGAGCATGGGATCGACGAGGATGGTGCGATTGCCGTTGTTCCAGTCGAGTGCCAGCAGTCCGCTCTCACCCGGGCGCAGCTTCTCGGCGGCGGCCGTGAGCTTAGCGTGTGTATCGCCCGCGGCGGCGTAGCTACCGGGCGCCAGGTGAGAGGCGAACCAGTTGAAGATGTCGCCCACCGCCGACTGCCCGGCCTCGAGGCCGTACATGCCGGGGATGATCGAGCCCGGGACGATGCCGCACAAACCGGGTATGTCGGGAAGCTTCTGGTCCATCGGCGCCACCATCATGTCGCAGGTGCTGGTGCCGATGATCTTCACCAATGTCCCCGGCTTGATGCCGGCGCCGACTGCCCCCATGTGGGCATCGAAGGCCCCGACGGCCACGGCGATGCCGGCCGGCAGACCGACCGTCTCAGCTACCTCGGGTGCCAGCCCGCCGGCCCTCCGATCTGCGGGAAGGGCCGCGGTCTCGTAGCGCAGACCCGCCAGATCGGCATCGACCTCGGCGAGGAAATCGGGCGCCGGTAGCCCACCCCAGGCATCGTTGTACATCGCCTTGTGGCCGGCGGCACAGACTCCGCGCGGGAGCCTCTGCGGCCCGGTGTTGCCGGTGATGTAGGCGGGGATGAAATCTGCCAGCTCGACCCAGCTCGCGGCTGCCGCGAACACCTCCGGCGCTGCCCGCTTGCAGCGCAGGATCTTGGCCCAATACCACTCGCTCGAGTAGGTGCCGCCGCACTTGGTGAGATAGCGATCGGGGTGCTGCGCCGCCGCCTCGGTGATCTCCGCCGCCTCCGCCCATGCGGTGTGGTCCTTCCACAGCCAGGCGTGCGCCGCCGGGTTGTCGCGGAACTCCTCGTGCAGCGCAAGGGGCGTGCCATCGGCGTCGACGGGCATGGGTGTCGAGCCGGTCGTGTCGACGCCGATACCGACGACGCGCTCGGCGGAAAAGCCCGGCTCTTCGGCCGCCGCGGCGACCGCCTCACGCACCGATACGTGGAAGCCCTCGATGTAGTCGGCGGGGTTCTGGCGGGCCAGTTGCGGGTCGACAGGATCGACGATCACGCCCGCTTCGCCGCTGGGGTAGTCGAACACGTGCGTGCCGACCTCGTCGCCCGTGTCCACGTCGACGACAAGCGCGCGAACGCTGTTGGTGCCGTAGTCGACGCCGATGGCGAAGCGTCTGGGCGCGTCGGTCGTCACCAACCCCTCCTGTGCGCGATTGACCGGGGAAAGGGCCGCGGTCGCGATCCTATGGGGGCACAATCTCCGACACATCTGTTACCGGCCATTAGGATAGTGTCGGGGGAAACGAAGTCAAACGGGAGGATGCTCGCTGGAGCCCAGGCGGATGATCGAGAACCCGCACTTCGCCACCGTTGCCTCGTGGGATGACGCCGAGGACATGCTCACGTTTCGTCCGCGAACGCCCCGGTGGACGGCGGGGTTCCGGCTCGAGAACCTCGCCGTTTATATCCGCGACCACAAGAAGCGCGACC
>CBDUAS010000383.1:0-4525 GCA_965365185.1 uncultured bacterium
CCCCAGCCCGGGAAGCCTGCAAAACCATCCCCCAGAGCGGTTAAGAGCGGCAAGCGGCTGACACCCCCGGCCGGGGCCAGACCGGCGACTGCCGCTCCGGCGAGCTGGGAAGCGATGTAGACGCCCGCCATCCTCGCGTCGATGCGCCCGTCGACGGCTGCGGCAAGGGTGAGCGCCGGGTTGAGGTACCCTCCCGAGACCGACGAGGTGGCGCACATCATCGCCGTCGTGGCTCCGGCGTACGCCAGGGCGATCCCCAGCAGCCCGAGTTGCTCCCCGCTGTAGCGATCGGCGCAGATGGCGCCTGCAGCCAGGAAGGTGAGCGCGAACGTGCCGATCGCCTCGGCCGCGCAGCCTCTCCACGACACTGGTTTCATCGACAACACCGAGGGTAGGGCGACGCAAAGGCTGCCGATTCTAGTCGCGAAGCCCGTCGACGTCAACGAGTCGGCGGGGCCCGTAGCAGCTCGACGGAAGTTCGAAAAACCCTTTTGTGTTAACGACTTATGACGGATCGCCCGAGGCTGTGTTCGTTGATCCGGACGCTCCCCTGTGCGATAATCGCCGCGTCTCGGGGCCGCTCTCGGCGCGCCGGCTGAGCGGTGCGCCCGGGCCCCCGATGGAGTCGCTCATGCACCCCGCAACCGACCATACGCCCGGCGACAGCACTGTTGTCGGCCTGCGCGTTCGCCGGCTGGGCCGCCGCAGCTACGAGGACGCGCGTGCGCTCCAGGAGCGCGCTGCGCGCGCCGTCGCGCGCGGCGCGGACGACGAGCTGCTGTTGCTCGAGCACCCGCCGGTGATCACGCTCGGGCGCGGGACGACGCCCGACCAGCTCCTGGCGTCGCGCAGCCGGCTGGCTGTCGAGGGGGTGTGCGTGGTGGCGAGCGATCGCGGCGGTGGGGCGACGTACCACGGCCCGGGCCAGGTCGTCGGTTACGCCATCGTCGATCTTCGCCGACGTCGGCTCGGCGTGCGCTCGTACCTGCGGCTGCTCGAGGCTGCCTTGATCCGGGCGCTGCAATCACAGGGCGTGGAGGCCATGTCGCGTCCCGGTCTCACTGGTGTGTGGACGCCCGCCGGGAAAGTGGCAGCCATCGGCATCGCGGTTCGCGGCGGGATTACCCGTCACGGGTTCGCCCTCAATGTCTCGGCCGACCTGGATGCGTTCGCCCGCATCGTTCCGTGCGGCTTGCAGCAACCGGTGACCGGCCTGCGGCAACTGGGATGGAAGGGTAACCGAGCGGCCCTGTACGGCGCCATCGCGCGGGCCCTGTCGACCGCCCTGCGAACGGCGTCGGCCGACGGGCCCCGGGGCGACGTTTCTCCGCGTCTTTCGCATCACCTTCATGAAGCCGATGCGCGGGTGCGCAGCGCGGCCGGAAAGGTAGCCCTCCGTGCCTAGCCAACGCCGCCATGCGTCGAGGTCTGCGGCCGAGCTGCCGGTGGTGCGAGGCGGCCGGGCGACGCCCGGTCGCGTGCCCAAACCCGATTGGCTCCGCGTCCGGGCCCCCGGGGGCGACACCTACGCACACTTGAAGCAGGTGCTACGCCGGCGCGGACTCTACACCGTCTGCGAGGAGGCAAGGTGTCCGAACGTCGGTGAGTGTTGGGGCGGCGGCACCGCGACGTTCATGGTTCTCGGCGACGTCTGCACGCGCGGCTGCCGGTTCTGCGCCGTTTCCAGTGGAGATCCCGGCGGACTCGTCGACGAGCGCGAGCCCGACAATATTGCGGACGCCGTGCACGCGATGGGCCTCGATTACGTGGTGTTGACCATGGTCAATCGCGACGACCTAGCGGACGAAGGAGCAGCACACGTCGCGGCGTGTATTCGCGCCATCAAGCGGCGCGCACCGGACGTACTGGTGGAGGCGCTCATCGGTGATTTCAGCGGCCGCGAGGAACTGGTCGACCAGGTTTGCGACGCCGTGCCAGACGTCCTCGCCCACAACATCGAGACCGTCGAGAGCCTGCAGGAGACAGTGCGCGATCGTCGCTCGGGATTCGCCCGGTCGCTCGGCGTGCTGGGGCGCGCCGCCGGACACCGCTTCGCCCCCTACACGAAGTCCTCGATCATGCTCGGTCTCGGGGAACGCGAAGACGAGGTCGTCGCAGCGATGCGCGCCCTGCGGCGCCATCGCGTCGACTTCCTCACCCTGGGCCAATACCTGCAGCCGACCTCGCGGCACCTGCCGGTGCAGGAATTCATCGCCCCCGAGGCTTTCGACGCGCACCGCCGGCGAGCCGAGCGCATGGGCTTTCGGTACGTCGCCGCCGGGCCGCTGGTGCGCAGCTCCTACCGGGCCGGTGAACTTTTCATCCGCACCTTGATCAAGACCGGAGCGGGAACCGCAGGGTTGGCACACGATTCGGCGTAGTACGAACGTCATCCGAGAGGTTGTTCGACATGAGTGAAGTCCAACGCGTTCTTTCCGCTGACGCGGCCGAAGTCGAAACCGAGTCCGTCGGTCTCGACGACGCGGATCTCGTACGTCTGTATCAGGCGATGGCGGCCGCGCGCGTCGTCGATCGGGAATCCGTTCGTCTGCACGAGGCCGGCGAGATTCCCTTCTACGTCGGCTCCGGAGGACTCGAGGCGGTCGCTGCCGGGGCGGCGTTCGCACTCCAGCCTGGTGACTGGCTGTTCCCGTCGCACCGCGATCTCGGCATGTATCTGCTCCGTGGTGGGTCCATGCGAAGCTGGTTCGACCAACTCTTCGGAAACGCGTCCGATCTCACAAAAGGTCGGCAGATGCCGGGCCACCACTCACTTCCCGACGGGCGCTTCGTCTCGGTGAGCGGTCGGGTAGGGGCGCAGGTGTTGCAGGCGGCCGGCTGTGCGCTGGCGATTCGCGGCCGCCGGGACGATGCCTGCGTGATGACGTCGTTCGGCGAGGAAACATGCGAAGGCCCCGACTTCCACGCCGGCATCCACCTGGCTGCTCGTTTTCACCTGCCTATTGTGTTCGTTTGCCGGAGCCAGATGCATGCGCTCAGCGCCCGGATCGGCTCGACGCCCGCTCCCGCGGTGCGCGCAGAGTCCTACGGCGTGGCCTCCTGCCGCGTCGACGGCGCCGATGCGCCCGCGGTTTACCGAGCCGTCCGCCAGGCGCGCGAGAGCGCGGCAGGGCCGACACTGGTCGAGGCCGTTTGCGATGTCGCCGCGCTGTTCGGCGACGGCGCGCCCCGGGAAGGTCGCGCCTCGTCGCCTGACGATCCGGTGGCGCGTCTCCGCGACTACCTCGAGCAGTGCGGCGCCTGGGATACGGCGCGCGAGGAAGCAATGGCCACGCGGCTGCGCGAGCGCGCCCACGAGGCGGTCGCGCAGGCACGCGCCGATCCGGCACAGACCGTGGATTCGCTGTTCACCGACGTCTACGCGGACCTGCCCTGGATGCTCGAAGAACAGGGCGAATTCCTGTCCGCAGGAGAGGATGACTGATGGCCGGCATCGATCTCGCCGGGGCGGTCAAGGAAACGCTGCGCCGGGCGCTGCAGGAGGACGAGCGGGTGGTGCTGCTCGGGCGCGATGTCGGCCCCATGGGAGGTATCTTCGGTGTGACCGACGGGCTGCTCGAGGAGTTCGGCGACCGGCGCATCATCGACATGCCCCTCGACGAGGGAGGAATGGTGGGGGCGGCGATCGGCATGGCGCTGCACGGTGAGCGACCGGTCGTGGAGGTTCAGCTCGCCGATTTCGTCTACCCGGCGTTCGATCAGATCGTCTCGGAAATGGCCAAGCTCCGGTACCGATCGGGTGGGCAGTACTCCTGCCCGGTGGTGTTGCGCATGCCCTACGGTGGCGGCGTCGCCGGCGGCCACTACCATTCGCAGAGCCCGGAGAGCTACTTTGCCCACACGCCGGGCTTGGTGGTGCTGGCGCCCTCGAACCCGGCGGACGCCGCCGGTTTGTTGGCCACTGCGATACGGAGCAACGATCCGGTGGTGTTCCTCGAGCCGAAAGCGATCTACGGTGTCGCCGGCGAGCCGTTCGACGACGCGATCACCATTCCGTTCGGCGTTGCCTCGCGGGTGCGCCAGGGCGCGGACGTCACCGTCGTCGCCTTCGGTGCCATGGTGCGGCAGGCCGAGAGCGCGGCCGTCACGGCGGCGGAGCGCGGCATCGACGTCGATCTGATCGACCTGCGGTCGCTGGTGCCGTACGACATCGGGATGCTGCTCGAGTCCGTCGCCCGAACGGGGCGGGCGGTTCTCGTACAGGAGGCGCCCCGGACGTGTGGGTATACGGCCGAGTTGGCATCCGTGCTGGCGGAGAAGGCGATCTTCCACCTGCAGGCCCCGATCGTTCGCGTCGCCGGCTTCGACACGCCGTACCCGTACGCCCTGGAGCGTACCTACATGCCTGACAACGACCGCGTTCTCGCTGCCATCGAGCGCGTCGCGGAATATTGAGGAGAACATGGCTGACGAATTCAAGCTTCCGGACATCGGCGAGGGACTCGCCGAAGGAGAGATCGTCAGGTGGCTGGTCGGCGTGGGCGACAGCGTCACCGAGGACCAG
>CBDUAS010000384.1:0-4501 GCA_965365185.1 uncultured bacterium
CCCGCCTCACCGGCGTACAACCTGGCCAGCGCGTTTCGCCCCTCCGGAAAGCTCGATCTGCACAGGCTCGAGCGTGGCCTCGACAATCTGGTTTCCCGACATCGCATCCTGCGATCGAGCTTCCGCAGGCAGGGCGAGCAAGTCGTCCAGGTGATCAACGCGCCCGCGCCGATGACCGTCGAGGTCATCGAGGCGGGGGAGGGGAAGGTCGTGGAAGCGGCGGTCAGGGAGGCCCGGCGTGCGTTCGACCTGTCTGCCGGACCGCTGCTGCGCATGCTTTTCGTGACCGACAGCTCCGGCGAAGACGCGTTGCTGCTGCTCGTCATCCACCACATCCTGGCGGACGAGAGGTCGCTCGGCTTCATCTGGAAGCAGCTTGCCGCGGCCTACGGGGAAGAGGAGCCGACGACGGCGGAACCAGCGCCCCAGTACGACGACTACGTGCACTGGTCGTCGCAAGAGGCCTTCGCCACTCGTTCGGCAGAGCTGGCGTACTGGCGCCGCCGGCTCGATTCGCTGCCCGACGACCTGGCGTTGCCGTTCGAAACATCGGTCGCCGCGCCCCGCGACCCGCGGGGGCAACTCCTGAGCAGGACGCTCGGCGACGCCGTGTACGCCGGAATCCGCGATCTCGCTTCGGCCGTTGGGGTCACGCCCTTCATGGTGTTCGCATTCGCCTTTCGGTTGTTGCTGCAGCGATACGCCGAGGACCGCAATGTGGCCTTTGCCACCCCCGTTTCGACCCGCTCTCATCCGGCCACGGCGGAGATGATCGGCTATTTCTTGAATCCGGTGGTGGTTCATCTGCCGGTCGACGAGGGGGTTCCTGTCGAGACAGCCGTGCGGCATTTCGCCGCCGAGACACGGGATCTGCTTTCTCACGCGTCGGTACCGTTCGACGTCCTCGCCGAGGAGCTGTCTCCGGCGCGGCGCCCGGGTCGCCAACCTCTGTGCCAGGCCATGTTCGTGTACCGGGAGAAGCAGGCGGCGCTGCAACTCGGAAACGTGAGCCTCGAGCCCGTCGAGCTGGATTTAAGGGAGTCCAAGTTCGACCTCACGGTGTTCGCCTCCGCCGCCGCGGAGGCGCCCGAGATTGCCGTCGAGTACCGTTGCGATCTGTTCGAGGAGGTTTGGATGGACCGCCTCCTGCGCCACTACGAGATGCTGCTGGCGGGCCTGTTCGAGGATCCGACTCGATCGGTCGCCGCCGTTTCCATGTTGACGCCGGAAGAGAACGCGCGAATCGACGAATGGCAGGGGAGGGTATCGACGGCGCAGGACGCGACGTTGTTGCCGACGCAGATCGAGGAGCACGCCCGGCGGTCGCCGCACGCCCCCGCGGTGGCATGCGACGGGGAACACTGGAGCTACGCCCGCTTGCAGCAGGCCAGCGGTTCGATCGCCGCTGACCTCGCCGGCCGCGGCTTGCGGCTCGGTGATCGCGTCGGCTTGTTCGTCGAACGCTCCCCGCGGATGGTTGCGGGCGTCCTGGCAAGCCACCGAGCAGGCTGCGCCTACGTTCCTCTCGACCCGAATTACCCGCCGGGGCGCACCCGGTTCGTGCTCGCGGATGCCGCCGTTTCCGCCGTGCTCACGACCTCCGGGTTGCGCGATGATCTCCCCGCGGCAGGCTGGGCGACGATCTGCCTGGACACGCCGGGCGCCGACAGTTCTGCGGCAATCGATGGTGCCGAGCCGACCCCCGAGACGCCCGCCTACATTCTCTACACCTCCGGCTCGACGGGACAGCCCAAGGGCGTCGTCGTGACGCACGAGAATCTGAGGGCGTCAACCGCGGCGCGACACCACTTCTACGAGACCCCGCCGGCGCGCTTCTTGCTCCTGCCCTCGGTGGCATTCGACAGCTCGGTCGCCGGCATCTTCTGGACGCTTTCGACGGGCGGGACCCTGGTCGTACCGACGGACGAGGAGGCGGCGGACGCCAGGCGCCTGGTGGAGCTGGTGGCCCGCGAGCAGGTCACCAGCCTGCTTTGCGTGCCTTCGTTGTACGCCACCATGTTGCGGGTCGGAAGCGATGATCTTCGCGGTCTGCAGATGGTGATCGTCGCCGGGGAGAGCTGTCCGTCGCAACTTGCTCGCGACCATTTTCGTCAGCTTCCCGACGTGCGGCTGTTCAACGAGTATGGACCCACGGAAGCGACGGTGTGGGCAACGGTACACGAGGTCACCGCCCGGGACGCTGATCGCCCGGTGGCCATCGGTCGGCCCATTCCTGGCGTGGAGGTCCGTGTTGTCGACAGCCTCGATCGCCGTGTGCCGGCCGGTATTCCGGGACAAGCGCTGATTGCCGGACCGACGGTGGCGCAGGGGTACTGGCGGCACGGTGAGCTGACGGCCGAGCGCTTCGTGGGCCGAGAGCCCGCCTCGGCCGGCTGTCGCCGCGCCTACCGGTCGGGTGACCTCGTGCGATGGACGCGCGACGGCAGGCTGCTTTTCCTCGGGCGCGACGACGAGCAGATCAAGCTTCGCGGGTTCCGCATCGAACCCGGAGAGATCGAGGCGGTGTTGCTCGAGAACCCGGCGATCGAAGAAGCGGCGGTCGTTGCCCGTGGCGTCGGTGCCGATACGCTGGGCGACGGCGGCTCGGTGTCCTCGCGACAGCTCGTTGCCTTCGTGCGTGCGACACCGGGCGGGGCGGGGGGCGCATGGACGGATGGTTTGGAGACACGTCTTCCGGATTTCATGCTGCCGAGCCTCACCGTAGAGCTGCCGGACCTGCCGCGCCTGCCGAACGGCAAGGTCGATCGCGAGCGACTCCGAGACATGCCCCTCCGATACGACGATGCGGTCGACGGCGAGGATCAGCCGGGCACCAGCCTGGAGCAGGCTCTCATGCGGCTTTGGGAATCTTTGCTGGGGCGATGCGGTTTCGGTGTGCGCGACAATTTCTTCGAGCTCGGCGGCCACTCGCTCCTGGCGGTGGAGATGGCGCATGCCATCGAGCAGGACCACGACGTCACGATCACGGCGGCGGAGGTCTTCCAGGAGCCCACCGTACGGCAAATCGCCCGGCGTATCGAGCGGCGTAGCGCCTCCGCGACGTCCGGCTACGCGCACCTGTTCCCCATCCAGCCGGGCGGCGCCGCGGCGCCGCTGATCGTCTGTGTGCCCCACTTCTTCTCGAAGATGTTCGCCACCAGGTTCCGCGGTGAGCGGCCGGTGTACGGACTCCGGGGAGTCAGCTTGAGAGCGGAGGGGAATCGCGGCCGATGGCGGACGATGACGGACCTCGCCGAGGAGATGGTCGGCGAGATCCGCCGCCGGTTCCCACAGGGAAGCTTCGTCGTGGCCGGATACTCGTTCGGTGCCTCGATGGCCGTGGAGGCCGTACGCGTGATGGAGGAGCGCGGGGTCTCCGTGAAGAGGCTCATCATGATCGCGCCGATGCCCCTCGATTTCTACCGCCTGGGGCCGTTGCGTTTCCAGGTCGGTGCTCTGCGCCAGCCACTTGCCGCGTTGAGCACCGGCGAGGTTTTGCAAAGGCTCGCGCGGGACAACAACCCCTTGACTGTCCGACCGTATCGTCGTGCGTGGCGCTTCTTCGCCATCCAGCCCTGGCGGCGGTTGCTGTGTTCGTTCGGGGCACTGCGACGTCTGGCCGGTCTTCCCCTGACGCCGCGAATCCTCCACGCGGACGTGCGCGTGGAACGCTTTCGGCTCCACGGCGGCTATCGGCCCGGTCGGATACGCACGCCGACCGTCATCTTCAACGCCGCGGAGCCCGAAACCGACGCCACCGCGACGTGGAGGCCCGTCTTCGCGGGGCCGCTCACGGTGTACGAGACGCCCGATCCGCATCTCGGAGAGGCGTCGTTTCGAGAGGCCGAGAAGTTGATCCTCGAACACCTGGACGATGTGGAGGACGCGTGATCGTCGCTGGCGTTCTCGGTGGCGGCCGGCGGTGTTGAGGCAGGCGGAGCCCCGGCGCTTGCCGCAGCGGAGCTTCGAGCAATTCGATCGTTTGGCCAGACGCATCGAACCGGACGATCCGGCGCTAACCGACTGGCTGTCGGGCTACCGCAGGACGCACCGACGGCGGCTGGTTACCGACCTCGAGATTCTCGAGAGGCACGCCGACCGGAGCGCCCGCGTGCTCGAGTACGGGGCCGTGCCCTTGTTGTTGACCGCGGCGATGGCGGAGCGAGGGTTTCGCCTCAGCTCGCTGGACGTGGCGCCCGAGCGCTTCTCGCGGACGATCTCGCTGCTCGGCCTCGATGTTCGACGCTGTGATGTGGAGGCCGAGCCCGTGCCGTTCGAGCCGGAGACCTTCGATGTGGTGCTGTTCAACGAGCTGTTCGAGCACCTGCGGATCAACCCGATCTTCACTCTACGGGAAACACGCCGGGTCCTCAGGACCGGAGGGAGGCTGTTGTTGTCGACGCCGAACTTGCGCTCGTTCCGGGGCCTGCGCAACTTGCTCTTACGGAACTCGGGGCACGCCTCGTCGGGCGGAGTTTACGAGCAGTACGAGAAGCTGGAG
>CBDUAS010000385.1:0-4486 GCA_965365185.1 uncultured bacterium
GCCAACGGCATCCCCGCCGACTATCCGGTGCGCGTGGTGCGCGAGGACCCGGACCGGCGCGGCCTTCTGTACGCCGGTACCGAGTTCGGGATGTTCATCTCCTTCGACGACGGCGAGAGCTGGCAACCGTTCCAACTCGATCTGCCGGTGACGCCCGTGACCGACCTGGCCGTGCACCGCCAGGACCTGGTGGTGGCCACCCAGGGGAGGGGGTTCTGGGTCCTCGACGACCTCACGCCGCTGCATGAGGTGGACGAGGCAACGGCGTCGGAACCGATGCACCTTTTCCGGCCGCGCGACGCCATTCGCTCCGGCGGCCCCGGCGCCCGGCCCGCGGCGATCAACTACTTCTTGCGGGACAAGCCCGAAGGTGAAGTCAGCCTCGAGATCCTCGATGCACGCGGAAGCGTAGTCCGCCGATTCTCGTCCGCGGGCGGCCGCGCATCCCGGGCGCTGGCGGAGGCGGGTATGAACCGCTTGGTTTGGAACCTGCAATACCCGGCCCCCGAGCTTACCGACGACGCGCTCATCTATCTCGGCTACCGCGGAGGTCCGATCGCGGTACCCGGTGCCTACCGGGTGCGGCTGAGCACGGCAGGCGAGAGCCGCGAGGTCGCCTTCGAGGTGCGTCCCGACCCGAACCTACCGCACGTCGCCGAAGCCGACTTGCAGGAGCAGTTCGACCTGATGATCGAGATCCGTGACCTGCTCGCCCGCTCCCACGAAGCGATCAAGGAGATCCGGTCGGTCCGGCAGCAGGCGGCGGAGATCGCCGCACGGGCGCAGGAGGCCGGTTACGGCGACGACCTCGTAGACGACGCCACGCGCCTCGGTGAGCGCCTCACGGCGATCGAGAACGTGCTGGTGCAGACGAAGAGCGAAGCGGGCCAGGACCCCATTAACTTCCCGCCCATGCTCGACAATCAGATCGGCTACCTGTACCGCTACGTCAACAGCGCCTACGGTCGACCGACCCAGGCCGCCTACGACCGTTACGAAGAGCTGGCCGCGCGGCTGAGCGTGCAGGTCGACGCCCTCGATGCCGTGCTGGCCGATGAGTTGGCAGACTTCAACGACACGCTGGCGCAGCGTGGAGTCCCCGGCATCGTGCACGGCAGGTGAGTTTGGCCGGGCAATGCATGAGTCCCTCCGGGGAATAGGCGAGGTCCGCCGGGCAACGCCCGGGCATTCTGTGACCCGCCAGGATGACGTTTGGTTGCGGAACCAGGCGTTCGCGACGATCGCTTGACGTCGCGGGTACGGAGTCAATGCGCGGCTACGACGTGTCTGCGAAAGGGCGCCACGACGTCGACCGTACGGCGTCGAACGCATGCCGGCTGATAAGCTGGTGGATCCTCTCCTGCTACCGCACCGGGCGCCGTTCGTGGCCGAGAATCTCGTCATCATCCCGACGTACAACGAAAGGGATGTTCTGCAACCGATTGTAAGCGCGGCACTTGCGGCGCTGCCCGACGCGCACGTGCTGATCGTCGACGACAGCTCGCCGGACGGAACGGGCGAATTGGCCGACGCGCTTGTGGCCGACGACGAGCGGGTCTTCGTCATCCATCGCCCGCGCAAGCTCGGGCTCGGAACCGCGTATCTTGCGGGGTTTCGTTACGCGCTCGCGCACGACTACGCGGTGGTGTTCGAGATGGACGCCGACTTCTCGCACGATCCCCGCGCCCTGCCGGAGCTGCTGAGCGCCCTCGACCAGGGCGCCGACCTGGCCTTGGGCTCGCGCTACGTCCGTGGAGGCCGGACCGAGAACTGGGGTCTTATGCGCCGGCTGATCAGCCGCGGCGGCAACGTGTACGCCCGAGCGGTCCTCGGGATCGCCACCGACGACCTTACCAGCGGCTTCAAGTGCTTTCGCCGCGAGGTGCTCGACGCCATAGACCTCGACGCCATCAGCTCGGAGGGATACGCGTTTCAGATCGAGATGACCTACCGAGCGCTGCAGAAGAGCTTCGAGGTTGCCGAGGTGCCGATCACGTTCGTCGACCGGCGTGAAGGGAAGTCCAAGATGTCGTGGGCGATCTTTGCCGAAGCCATCTGGGTGCCCTTCCGCTTACGATTCGGGCGCTGACGCCGGTCGGGCCGGTTGCTGCCGCGGTGCTTGCTCGTGTGCGGCTGCTTCCACCACGCGTCGCTAGGGAGGACTTTGTCCTGGGCATCGTGTCAGGCTGAACCTCCAAAGGCGCGCGAACCAGCGAGCCTCGCTCTGCAGCCATGTCGGTGGGAACTCGGCGATTACGCCTGACCGGAGGTCGTCCCTGTGCAGTGGTTCGGCGTGCAGGCGAATCACGCCGTCGGCCCCCTGCTCGTGATTCGTGCGCAGCACCAGCGCTTCGGGTCGATCGGCGCATGCCTGCGCGAATCCCCCCGGAGGAACGTAGACATAGTCCACCCAACCCGGCTTCGTGAATCGCCGATAGGACTCGCGCACGATACCCGGATGCGGGGCGTCGTTCAGGTAGCCGTCGAAGTGCCCGAACAAGTTGGTCGCCGAGAACACCGTCTGCTCCGTGGGGGGCAACCGCCACAGCGCCCGATCGACGCGGCCGCGGTCGCTGACCAGGCCAAACATCGTGTAGCCGACGAGGGCGATGACGTTCAGCGCAATCACGAAGCGGAGATAGGGCAAGGCGAACAGCCAGCGCTGCCGCCCGGCGGCATCGCCCTCCCGCATGAAAGAAAAGGCCTGCAGCATCAACAGCGTGGCGGGAGCGAACAGAGGCAGCAGAAAGCGAGCCTCCTTGTGCGGGATGGCGCTGTGCGCGAGGACGAACGTGGCGATGCCGATGCTCAGGGAGCGATAGAACGCGCTACGGCGGGTGACCCAGGCGGCCCATCCGAACCACGCCCAGATCAGCGGATTGAGGGTCAAGGTGGTCACGTCGCCGATGTAGCGATGCCAGGGCGAGACGCCGAACCCGCTTGCCCGGTCCTCGAGTACATTGGCGGCGAAATACCGCCACGGGGACAGCGTCAGCTCGCCGTAACCCCACGAGTCCGTCGCCACGCCCAGCCCGACGGCAACGAGGATACCGAAGGCGAAGCCCACGAGCGCCCTGTCCGGCCGCGTGGATTTGCGGTCGAACCATCGCGCCAGCCAGAACGGGGCGATCAGCAGCCCGAGTTGAAAACGGCCCCACACCGACAGGCCGGCCAGAAGCCCGCTGGCGATGCCAAGCGTCTCCGGCCGCCCGCGACCCGTCTCGACGCGCCACCACACCGCAGCCGATGCGGCCCACAGCACGGTAGCGAACGCCTCGGAGGAGTGCCGTACGAGCATCGCGGGTGCGAACCAGGTGAGGGCCCAGCACGCTGCGGCGAGACGCTGTCGCTTGGACGTCAACGGTGCGGCCAGCAACAACGGGCGGAGCATCCAGACGGCGCCCGTGAGCAGCAGGAGCTGCACGATGAGAGCTGCGCGCTCGAGCAGCAGGTGGGGATAGCCGTCGGCGGTCACCGGTTGGACGAACCAGCCGAAAAGCACGTAGTAGAGGCCGGGCTGCAGCCACGGGCGCATGCGCTGCGGGTATTCCCACGGCATCGACGCGACGTCCATGACGCCCGCCTTCAACAGGTAGAAGGCGCTCACCTGTCCGAGCTCGTCCGCGTGATGCGCGCCGTAGATCAGCAGGGACGATAGGGCCGCAACGACCAGCCATCCGACAACGAAGACCTGCGCCCGCCGCCGCGCCGCTTGCGCGTCGAGCTGGTCGTTATCGGCTCCTGCTTCGCCCTCGCGCATGCGTTCTCCCCAAGTGCGTCAACTGTCGTTGCAGGGCTCTCCGAGGTCGAACACGTCGTCGACCGTGCCCGCCGGGTGCGTGGCCGCCGGACGCGAAAGCGTCACACTAGCATCGCCGAGCTCGCGCGAAACGGGGGCGCCTCGGTCGGCCCCTACGTGCCGGCTCGCCGGGCCACGCGGTTGGACCCCGTGGACGCTATGCGCGGCGACGGTTGATCGTCGGGTGGGTCACTCCTGACATTCGGGGCAGTAGTAGAGCCTGCGCCCGGCCGCGTGTTCCTTGAGGATCCGGGTGCCGCAGCGATGGCAATCCAGCCCGTCGCGACCGAACACGAAATGCCGGTATTCGCGCCGCGGCCGATCATCGGCGCGCAGCCGCTGCACGATCTCTGGATCGTTGGTCACGCCGCGCCGGCGATAGGCACGGCGGCTGATCGTCAGCGCCGATCGCGCCAGAGCTTTGCGCTCGGGAGCATCGAGATCGGCAGGGCGCCTGCGGGCGTCGATGCCGGCGACGAAGAGGATCTCGCTGCGCAGGTAGTTGCCCACCCCGCTGAGGAATCCTTGGTCGAGCAGGAGGCCGGCGAGCATCCGCCGCGCAAAACGACGCTCCACGAGCCGCCTGTGCACGAGCGTGGGCTTGACGCCGGGGTCCAACACGTCGGGCCCGAGGCGGCCGAGATAGGGGTGCGATTGGAGATCGGCGTCGCGCAGCACGTTGATTTC
>CBDUAS010000386.1:0-4485 GCA_965365185.1 uncultured bacterium
ATTGCCATGCCGCAGTCGCGCGAGAAGATCTTGGTGTATTCGAGGCTCTCCGGTGTGTCGGTCTCGAGGCCGAAGATCAAGCTGCCGAGGATGAACTGAGGTCCTTGGGTGCGGATTGTGGTGAGCCGCTCGATGAGCTCGTCGCCGACCGCGTTCCACTCCTTGTTGGCCGACTTCAAGCCCTCGGGGGTCACCGCCTCGATGCCGATGAGCACGCCGATGATGTTGGCCCTGCGCATCGCCGCCAGGTACTCGGGGTTCTCCGCCACCTCCATGGTGATCTGGGTGACGAACTTCATGTCATCGGGAATCTCCGCCGCGAGGCGTTCGAGCAAATCCATGCGGCCGTCGTAACCGGCCTGTAGCTCGCGCGCCTTCTCTTCCGAGCGGGCGTTCTTGATGTCTTCGAGCGTGTAGGGATAGAAATTGTCGTCGGCAAACAGGACAACGCGGAAGCCGGCTGCGTACAGGTACTTGAGCTCCTGCAGGATGGCGTCGTTGGCACGCACTCTCGGCACCCGGCCGTCCTGCACCCACACCGAGCAGAAGGAGCACTGCTTGGGACAGCCGCGCACCGTCTGCACCGAGGCCATCAAGTACGGCTCCAGGTCCATCAGATCCCAGCGCGCCGGCGTGAAGCTCGAAGGATCGACGCGGCCACCCTTGTAAAGCTTCTGCAAGCGGCCGGCGGCGTAGTCATCGAGCAACTTGGGCCAAACCACCTCGGCGTCGCCGGTGACGGCCGCGTCGCCGTGCTCGAGCACCTCCTCCGGGAAGATGGAGGCGTGCGGACCGCCGAAGACGACGGCCGCACCGCGTTTGTGGAGCTCCGCGGCCATCTCGTAGGCGTACACGATGTTCGCCGTATGCACGCTGAGGCCGACCAGGTCACCCCGCTGAACGTCGTGGAAGGGAAAGGGCTCGATCGCCTGGTCGATAAGGCGGATTTCCCGGATGTAGTCCTCATCGGGGGTCACCGCGGCGAGGACGGGAAGGGCTCGAGGCGTCGACACGGAGAAGCTGATGCGCTCTGCGTCCGGAGCCGGATTTACCAGGAAAAGTGTGAAGCTACGAGCCGGCCGGCTCTCGCTCATATTGGGCGTCCTTCCAGATCATGACGAGGATCCGCGGGGACAAGCGAATCCACGACGCCGGCATCAGGCCGACGGGCACTGCGTATGAATCCTCGGAGTGTACAGCAATTAGGACGCCAGACCACCATAATCTCGCAAATACGGCGACGGTTGCCGCTCAGCTCGTCGTCTTTCGAATCGCGTACAGCTTGCTCATCGTGCGGATCAGCAGCCGATCGCCGACGATCGCTGGGGTCGCCATGGAGAACTCATCGAGGCTGTTGATGCCGATGAGCTCGAACTCCTCACCCGCGCTGATGACGAACGTGTCGCCCTCCTCGTTGAGGACGAAGATCTTGCCGTCGTACGCCCAGGGCGAGGCGGTGAAGTTGCGCGCTTGCGGGTGGATGCGGGACCGGTAGAGACGCTCGCCCGTGTCGGGGTTGTAGCGGGCGAAGATGCCGGTATCCGTGAGCGTGTACAGGCCCCCTTCGTAGACGAGCGGCGTCGGTAAGTAGGTGCCGCCGGCGACGCGGTTGTACCAGACGACGAAGTCGCTGTGGTCAGCACCCTCCGGCGGCGTGACGTCTCCGGCTCCCCCCGGCCGAACCGCCGCGATGGGCTTGTCTTGTTCCCCGGCCGTGCCCGAAGTCACGTACAGCAAGCCGTTTGCGGCAAACGGGCTCTGGATCGCCATCAACGAGAAACGCCCGAGACGCCAAAGCTCGTTGCCCTCGACGTCGTAGCTGATCGCGACGCCCGGGCCAACGGTCACCACCTCCGTTCGCAGCTCGTTCTCCCACACGAAAGGCGTGGCCCAGGCCGACTTGATCATGCGTGCGTCGAGCTGGCGCGGCGTGTACCAGAGGCGCTCACCGGTGCGCGTATCGAAGGCGGCAATGAAGCTTTCTTCCTGGTTGTCGTGAACGACGAAAATGCGGTCGTCGTGCAGCGCCGGCGACGCTCCGTTGCCGAAGCTCAGATGCATGGGGTGCGCCTCGAGCGGCGTGTGCCACAGCTCGTTGCCGTCGAAATCGAACGCCCACAGCCCCAAAGAGGCGACGTACACGTACACCGCGTCGCCGTCGGTCACCGGGGTCTCGGAGGTGTAACTGTTTTTTCGGTGGCGGCCCACCGGAGGCGGCCCCTCGTGAAATGTCTGCTGCCAGGCGATCCGACCGCTCTGCAGGTCGATACCGTAAACGACGTAGCGCAGCGTCACCTCGTCGGGGAACTCCGCGTCGCGCTCGTCCACGAGGCGGTTGACCTCCTCGGCGGAGAGCCCGCGTGCGCTCAGCTCGGCGATGTAGTCGTTGGAGAAATCGACGCCCAGCGACGGCCCCTTCATCTCCCCGTCGCTGACGGCGGCGGTGACGAACACGCGGTCCCCCCAGACGATCGGCGACGACCAGCCGACGCCCGCAACCTCGGTCACCCACTCGACGTTCTCGGTCGTCGACCAGGAACTCGGCAGATCGGGGTTGTCGGACACCGGCAGCCCTCCGGGACCGCGGAACTGCGGCCAGTTGTCCATGGTCGCCGAAACGCCCGTTGCCGCGGCAACGAGACCTGCCGCGGCGACAAAACTTGCCACCGCGAGCAGCGGGCCCGTAAGTGACTCGCGGATTGAGCGCCGGAAGGCCAGGTCTTCGGCGCTCATCGTCGGCTGCCTCCGGAAAGGCGCTTGAGCATCCGGTACCAGAACTCCTGGGCATCGTAGAAGGCCCTGACGCCTACGCGCTCGTTCTGCCCGTGGGCACGCGCGTCGTCGGGATCTCCGAAGATGGCCGACACGCCGTACACCGGGATGCCGACATTGCGCACGTACAGCCCGTCGGTGGCGCCGGTGGACATGGTCGGGATAACCGGCACGCCAGGCCACATGTCTTCGACGATGGGCTCGATGACGCCCATGATCTCATCGGTCAAGGGTGAAGGATCCGACGGTGTCGGCACGTTTACGCGCGTCACGTCGATGTCGGCGGTGCCAATGACCTCTTTCAGCGTTGCCTCGATACGGTCCGGATCCTGGCCGGGAAGCACACGACAGTTTACGGTCGCCTGCGCCGTTTGCGGCAGGGCGTTGTCGGCATGCCCGGCCGCAAGGCGGGTGGCGACGCAGGTGGTGTGCAGCACGGCGTTGTAGAAGGGAGAGGCAGCAGAGAGCCGCGCCGCCGCCTCGAGGTCGGGGGGATTCTGGGCCACCGCCCGCATGTCCGCCGCCGTCTGCCCGTGGTTGAAGGCGGCAGAACGTTCGAAGTAAAGCCGCGCCACCTCCCCCACCTCGACCGGGAAGGTGAACTCCGACAAGCGCGCCAGCGCCATGGTCAGGTCGTAGATGGCGTTGTCGGGACGCGGTCGCGAGCTGTGCCCGCCCGGGTTCGTGGCCGTGAGCTGAAACGTCAGATAGACCTTCTCGGCCGCCTGCACGTTGAAGATGTTGGGCTCGCCGTCGAGCAGCTCGCCGCCGCCGGCGTCCGAGTTGATGGCAAAGGCGGCGTCGACGAGGTCGCGACGGTCGCGCGCCAGGTACGTGATGCTGTCGCTGGTGGTCTCCTCGTCGCCGGTCAGCACCGCGATCAGGTCGCGGTCTGGCACGAAGCCCTCGTCACGGAGGCGAATGAAGTTGACCACGATGTGTGCGGCGCCGGCCTTGTTGTCGTCCGTACCCCGTCCGTAGAAATAGCCGTCCATCTCGCGCAGTTCGAAGGGCTCGAACTCCCAGTCGGTGCGCAGCGCGTCGACGACGTCGAGATGGGCCATGAGCATGACGGGGTCTTTCGTCGGTTGGCCGCCGCCGGGGGCCTGCCCGCGGAAGCGGGCTACGAGCGTTCCCAGCTCGGGATGCGGGCTTACCACCCGCACGTCCTGAGGCGGAAAACCGGCGTCGATCAGACGACGCTGCATCGCCTCCGCGGCAGCTTTGACGTTTGCCGGCATGTCCGCGGTGGAGCGGAGCGCGACCAGCTCGGCATAGATCTCGCGGGCGAGCCGCTCATAGTCGTCGGCCTGTGCGCGGCCCGGAAACGAGGAAACGAGCGCCGCGGGGTCGATGATGACGCCGCCGTACGCGTCGGCGATCAGGCTTACGGCAGCCCCGCCCAGGGCTCCGGCCACGGCGGCGCTCAGGAGGAACAAAAGCCGACGTATCATGCGGTGTGGCTCCGATGTCGATGAGAGGGACCCGTCGGTCGACACAACATGATGGCACACCGTCGCCCGACTCACGCTGCGCACAGTGGCGGATCCAGCCTGGGTTTGAGCCCGCGGATCAGAAGATGGCGTCTTGCGGCAGGTCGAAGCCGAACACCGTGGCGACATCCGAAACGCTCACGTAAAGGCTCCGCGTCGACTCATCGAGCGCCATCGACAGGACGGTGAGGCCGCCGCCGCCCATATCCAAGCCCGGAAT
>CBDUAS010000387.1:0-4484 GCA_965365185.1 uncultured bacterium
GGGACCGGAGGCCGAGATGCCCTGGTCCACTGCCTGCAGGCCGATGCCGTCGACGATGAGGAAGACCGGCATGTCGAGGAGCCCGGCGAGAAGGCGGCGAACAGCCTCGTAGCTGCCCGATACGGGCAGCGTGATGCCGAGCTGGACCAGGCCGAGATCTTCGACCGGTATGAACTCGAAATTGGCGTCCTCGAGCTCGATGCCGACGTCTCCCGCGACGTCGGCGAGCATCCCGAGCAGGTCAGACCCCGCGATCGGGCTGGTGGCGTACTGGCGAAACGATTCGAGGTCGTCTTGCGCGCGACGGACCCGGCCGTAGGTTTCCCGCATCCGCTGCCTCGCCGGCTCGAGCCGCCGGCGCACGTCCTCGATTCCGGCGGAGGAGCCGGTTGCGCTCCAGCGATTGCTCCATCGGGGGGCCGTCCATGTGGCAAGGACCACCAGGTTCGCGGCAATCACGATCAGAGCGAGCGCCATCACCGGTCCGACGAGCAGTCGCAGCGGTGCCCGCCTCACGGCCGCATCCCCTCTTCGGACGGGCTGCCGGCGCGGGCCACCGCCTCGATCGACAGGCGCAGCGCCCCATCGGGGCCTACCGACTGACGTCCCGGGTACACCGTGCGGAATTCCGCTCGCTCCTCGAGAGCCGAAAGAAAGGAACGCAACGAGTCCGCGGAGCCGGACGCCGCGGTGAGCGTCACGCGGACTCCGTCGACCGTGGCCACGGGTTGGATGATCTCCAGGCGTACATCGTCCGGCATGACCTCCTCCAGGGCGGAGAACATCCGTCCCCAGGGAAAGGCGCGCTGCTCGATGAGCGCGTTCGCCAGGCCCGCGGACACCGCCAGTTGCCGGGAGTCGCGCGGGTCGGCGGCGGCCACCGTTGCCTCGACCTCATCGCTCCAGGCGCGCAACGGCTGGATGGTGTCTCGGTCGGCAACCACGGCAGGAGGCTCGCCGAGGAGGCTCCAGCCGATCAGCAGGTGCACTGCAGTGAGCAGGAAAGCAACGGCGACAGCGACGCGCTTGACGCGACGCGACCACTGACGATGCTCGAACGGGTTGGAAGCGAGATTGACCGGAATCGCCTTCATGGTTGCACCGCGCCCAGGTGGGCCGACCACAGCGACAGCGAATGCGCCGTCCAGCCCATCGCCTTACACGCCGCGGTCGTCCTCGCGAGCCAGGACTTCGAACCGGCAAGGACGGCGTCGACGATCGTCAGGTCCATGCGTTGCGCGGCGTAGCGCGCGATGCTTGCCAGCTCCCGTTCGAGGTCGATCTCGCTGCCCCTCCACGACCGATGAAACCGCGGCACTCCGGCAGCCTCCACGAGGCAGGCCGGTTGTTGTCCCAGGCCACTGATCACGATCCGTGCCATCCCTGCGGCATCGTCCCCGGCGATGTCGCCGGCACCGGTCGCGAGCGCCAGCGTCAGCGGAACCACGCGACCCGGCGTCCAGCCCAGGCGTTGCACCACTGACTCGTATTCGCCGATCACGGCAGCGTCGGCGCCGACGGCAACCAGCCAACTCCTGGCGGCGGCGGAGGCCGGCGCCTCCTCGGCCAGCACCGACCAGTCCACGCGCGCCGCGCCGGCGTCGATCGGTAAGATGTCGGCCAGAGCCCAACGCGCCATTGCCTCGCCCTCGGCCGCCGACGGATCGGTCCCTTCGATGGGTAGCAGCCCCATGCGAACGCTTGCATCCGGCACGAGTATCGCCACCATGCCGCCGCGCTCGCGCCCCAGCGAGGCCTCCGCCGCGAGGCCGCGGAGAGACGCGGCCACGGCGTCCGGGTCGGCGATGTTGGGCGTCCGCAGTCCGGGCTGGACGGCGCCACGCGGCAGCCCGCCGGCGAGCTGATGCAGCGGCTTCATGTCGCCGTTTCCGCGGGCCACGAGCAGCCGCACCTCGCCGGGAACGATCGACACCGCGATGGCATTACTCAACGAAAGTCACCTTGTTGATCTCCGGCAACGTCGTCTGCCCTTGGAGCGCCTTTTGGACCGCCGACTGGCGCAGCAGCCGCATTCCCGCCTGCATTGCGTGACGTTTGATCTCGGAGATCGGCCGGCGGTCGAGGATGAGCTCTCGGGTCGTGTCCGACATGTCCAGCAGCTCGGCAATGACCGTGCGGCCGCGATACCCGGTGCCGTGGCACACCTCGCAGCCAGCTCCTTCGTAGAGGGTGTAGGACGCCACATCGGCGGCGGTCAGGCCGGAGGCTGCGAGCAGCCCGTCGTCGGGTTCCACGGGGCGTCGGCAATGATCGCAGATGAGCCGCACCAACCGCTGGGCGAGGACGCAGTTGAGCGCCGACACGAAGTTGTAGGTCTCCACACCCATGTTCAACAACCGGCCGATGACGTCGAAAACGTTGTTGGCATGCACCGTGGTGAACACGAGGTGCCCGGTGAGAGCCGATTGAACGGCAATGCTGGCCGTTTCGGGGTCGCGGATCTCGCCCACCATGATGACGTCGGGATCATGGCGGAGGATGGAGCGCAGGCCGCGGGCGAACGTCAGCCCTTTCTTCTCGTTGACCGGGATCTGCGTGATGCCCCCGATTTGGTATTCCACCGGGTCTTCGATGGTGATGATCTTGTCTTCCTCGGTGCGAATCTCCGAGAGCCCGGCATACAGGGTGGTGGTCTTGCCGGAGCCGGTAGGGCCGGTGACCAGGAACATGCCGTAAGGCTCGCGGATGTATTTGCGCACTTTTTCGAGCTCGACGCCGGTGAAACCGAGCCGGTCGAGGCGCAGGTCGGCGAACTCCTCCGACAGGTACTGCTTGTCGAGAATCCGGATGACGGCGTCCTCGCCGTGAATCGAAGGCATGATCGAGACACGAAAGTCGACCTTGCGCGACTGCAGGTTGAGCTTGAAGCGGCCGTCTTGCGGGACCCGCTTCTCGGCGATGTCCAGGTCGCTCATCACCTTCACGCGGGAGACGAGGGCGTCGTGGTGCCGCAGATCGATGGGCTCGACCGCCGGGTACAAGACGCCGTCGATACGGTACTTGATCCACACCGCCTCCTCGCGGGTCTCGATGTGGATGTCGGAGGCGCGGCGTTCCAGGGCGTTGACGATGGTGGTATCGAGAAGCCGCACAATCGGCGGGTCGTCGCTCGTCGCCAGGGAAGCCAGCGTGATGCCGCGATCTTCGTCTGCGCCGCCCGAGCTCTCGTCTTCGAAGCCACGCCGCACTTCCTCGAGGATGCGCTCGCCCGCGCCGGCGAAGCGGAGAGCCTGCTCGATGTCCGAAGCCGCGGCGGCGCGTACGTGCACGGCGACGTCGAGTAAGCCTTCGATGGCATCGATGTTGGCGATGTCGCCGGCATCCGCCAAGGCGATCTCCAGACCACCGTCCTGTGTGCGCGCGAGAGGCAAGAAGCCGTGGCGCACCATCAACTCGATGGGCAGATCGGCGAGCAAGTCGCGGTCGAGCGTCGCCGCGTCCAGCTTCACGAAGGGCACGCCGAGCTCGTGGGCGCGCCGCTCCGCCTCGCTACGCTCGAATCCGGCGGTCCCCGCGGCCGGCCCGGACATCGATTCACGGTTTTCCATCGTCTTCTAACCCACAACCTGAACGACGTTGAAGAGCGGCAAGTACAGCGACAGCAGTACGGCCGCCAGAAACAGCCCCATGCTCACGAGAACCGCCGGTTCCAGCAAACCGACGGCAGTATTCAGCCGCCGCTCGAGAACCTCGTCGTAGCTGTTGGCGACGTGCCCGAGCATCTCTTCGAGCGTTCCGGTCGATTCCCCGACCTCCACCATTTCCAGCCCCATCGCATCCATGAGTCCGTTCAGCTCCAGCGAACGGTGCAGGCTGTTGCCCTGGCTCACCAGCTCGCCCACCTGCCGTAGGCGCCGACGATACAGACGATGATCGGTTCCGTCTGCGGCCACCGCGATCGCCTCGGTGAGGGGCGCACCACCTTTCAGCAGGGTCGCCATCGTGCGGCTCGACTCGACGTCCAGATACAGACGCCGAAGGCCGCCGAGGAGAGGCAGGCGGATGCCGATGCGCTCGCGCCACTCCCTGCCCGTATCGCTGCGAGCGAACGCCAGCGCCGCGGAACCGGCAATGGCGACAACGATGAGCACGACGTTGCCGCTGCCTCTCGCCGATGAGGCAATGCCCATGAGCACCCTGGTCGGCAGCGGCAGGGCCGCCTGATGATTGGCGTAGAAGTCGGCGAAGCGAGGCAGCACGAAGCCGAGGAGGATGGCGATGACGCCCAGCGAAACGGCGAAAAGCGCCGCCGGGTACAACAGGGCGCCGCGCACGCGGCCGCGAAGCTTCTGCGCCCGCTCCAAATGATGAGCATAGCGGCGCAAAGCTCCCTCGAGGTCGCCGCTGTTCTCGCCGATGCGTAGCGAGGTGACGAACAGCCGCGGGATTCGTAACCTGGGGTCTTCCTCCGCGAACGCCGCCGACAGGCTCGAGCCGCCGGCGACGCGTTCCCGAACCCTGTC
>CBDUAS010000388.1:0-4469 GCA_965365185.1 uncultured bacterium
CATCCTCGCGTAGCGTTTGTAGTCGGCGACGTAACGCTGGTAGCTGCGGCGAAATAGCACGCTGTCCGGTCCCGAGCTCTGTCACGGGGAGCGTTCGCGATGCTTCATCTTACAAAACATCTTGTACGCTGCGGTCGAGCAGTTCCAGGGAACACGATCCGTGTCCGTCGAGGCTGATGTGGGGCGTCGGTCCTGCAATTCGCCTTCGCTCTAGCATCGTCGGCCACCTCTCGTCTACGCTACGCGACGGGTTCGGGGTCGATCGACTCGGCCGGGAGTGGGCAGATGGGAAAGAGGAAGGTCATCCGCGCGTCCGGGGGCGTCGTCGAGCGCAAGGACGACAAAGGACTGCGTATCGCGGTCGTTCATCGCAAACGCCGCCGCCGCCGCCGGGGTCGCAACGGCGATTGGGTGCTGCCGAAAGGAAAGCCTGATCGCGGAGAGAAGACCCGGCAGACCGCGCTCCGCGAGGTCACCGAGGAAACGGGCTGCCAGGCAAGGCCGAAGTCGGGTCCCAAGCTCAAGGCGAAGTACGCGACCCGTCGGGGCAATCGGAAGGTCGTCACGTTCTATCGCATGCGCTTCGTCAAGAAGATCGGAAAGCCCGATACCTCCGAGATCGTCGAGGTGAAGTGGCTCGAGCCGGCCGCAGCCATCGCGCGACTCACCTACGGCACCGAACGCAAGATCGTGCGTCGGATGTACGATGGGTGCGCGAAAGGCTGAGCTCGCCCAGCCTGTAGGGAATCGCGGGCTCGCCCGGTTTCCTACCTCTCGATCGCAGACAGGATGTAATCGGCGACGATGCCGCGGTAGTCGACCGGCACTCTCTCACCCTGGTAGCGACCGCCAGTTTGCACGTACACGAGGTGCAATTCGGGAAGGACCACGACGTACTGCCCGCCCCAGCCGGCGGCCAAGAACGCTCGGACTCCGCCGATTTCCTCCATCCTCCACAGGTAGCCGTACTCGCGCGCGACGCCCGTACCCGGGATCGAGACCGCAGGAGTCACCGATCGCCGGACCCAGTCAGCAGAAACGACGCGGCGGCCATCCCAAACACCTTCCTGAAGCATGAGCTGGCCGATCTTGGCCATGTCGCGCGGCCGCATGTACAGACCGCCAGACGCGAAGGCGACCTCGGGGGCGGCCCTCATCTCGGCCCATTCGTAGGAGGTGATCTGCAGCGGCTCGAATAGATGCCGTGCGGCGAACGAGTGAACGCTCTGGCCCGTGGCTCGCCGGATGATCTCCCCGAGAAGCACGGTGGTGCCGCTGTTGTACTCGTACGTAGTTCCCGGTGGGTGCGCCACGTCCCTGCCCAGCATGAAGGCCACCGGATCCTCACTGAAGAGCAATGCGACCGCGTCGTTCCTGGGATCGGGGATGGGATGGGACTGCTCGTCGAACGGCAGCCCAGACGTCATGCTCAGCATGTGGTGGATCGTGATCCGTTCCTTCGCCGAAGATCCGAGGTTCGCGTAGTCGGGGAAAAACGACAGCATCGTTGCGTCGGTGCCCGGGACGTGCCCCTGATCCAGGGCAATTCCGAACAGCACCGAGGTGACGCTCTTGGTCACCGAGGCAGCGAAATGCAGCTCGTCGCGGCTGAACATCCTTTCGATGAAGCTCATTCTGCCGCCGGGACGGAGGCTTTCGTCGAAGAGGTCGAGGTCCCTTCCGCCGAAGTATTCCTCCAAGACCAGATAACCGTCTTTGATCAGCAGGATGCTGTGGATCAAGTGGTCGTCCCGGCTGCGAGCCGCATCGAGCAGTGCAACGAGCGAAGCCTCATCGATGCCGACGTCCGACAGCGACGCCGTCTGCCAGCCATCACCCGTAGCGACGGGACGTTCGTATTCGTACTGCTGTTGAGATCCGAAGCACGGCGCGCCGACACAAAAGAGACCGACCGCCAGACAAACCGCGGACGCGAGAACGTGAGTGCGGGCCGCCGTTGAGCTCATCTCGGGAAACTCCTTCCTGCTAGGGTGACTACGCCACGAGGTGGAGGGAGTTTCGGACCGCGGAGCCAGCCCTGCTCACCTGACTGTAATCACTTGACATATAGTCGAAGCGATTACATACTTCAAACGGCCGCTGCGACCCACGGAGGAGTCATGTCGAAGGACCGGGATCGCGCACCGGAGGTGGCTGCTCTACTCCCGCTCAAGCCGCAGGACTACCAGATCCTGTTCGTGCTCATGGACGGGGAGCGCCACGGCTACGGAATGGTCAAGGAGATCGAGCGGCAGACAGATGGCCAGATCCGCCTGGAAGCCGGCAATCTCTACCGCTCCGTGCGGCGGCTGATCAAGCAAGGGCTGATCGTGGAGTCGGGCCGCCGGCCGGCGCCGGAATCCGACGACGAGCGCCGCCGTTACTACGCGCTCTCGGAGCTCGGTCGCGATGTCGTCGTCGCCGAGACCGAAAGGATGCGGGCCGGAAGCTAGCCCGGGCTCTGGAGGAGTACAAGACGGCGTCGAACGGCAAGGCGGCCCGATGAGGCCGCGCCGGCCGGTTCGCGGCCTCGGTTTGTCCGAACGTCTGTTCCGCGTTTTGTTGCTCGTGTTCCCGCCAGGCTTTCGGCGGGCGTATGCAACCGATGCCGTCGAGCTGTTCCGCGACCGCTACCGAGAGGAGTATCGCCGCGCCCGCACCCGAGGTGTGCTGCGGTTCTGGGGCCGCTCGGTTTGGGACATGATCCGCAGCGGAGCCAGCATGCGTTGGGACGAAGGGCGCGAGCGACGCGGCGGCGGCCGCAGCGCGTCCCCCGACCCTCTCGAGTCCCCGAAACGGCCAAGCGTTCTTGCCTCGATTCCCGGCGACCTCCGCTACGGGCTCCGCAACCTGGCGCGAGCGCCGGGCTTTACCGCGGTCGTTGTCCTTACGTTCGCCATCGGCATCGGCGCCAACACGGCGATCTTCAGCGTCGTCAGCGGCGTCTTGTTGCAGCCGTTGCCCTACGAGAACCCCGACGAGCTGGTCGCCCTGTGGACACGATTCACGCCCGAGAGCGGCTACGACTTTCCCAGATACCCGGTCGGCTCGCCGGAGTACTTCGACTACGTCGCCCAGAACCAAACGATGGAAAACGTCGCCGCGGTCTCGACCGAATCGCTGACCCTTACCCAAGGCGACGGCGAGCCGGAGATCGTCACCGCGGGCTACGTGTCGTCGAGCATGTTCGACGTGCTGCGCACGCCGCCCTTGCTGGGGCGCACGTTGGTGGCGACCGACGACGGGGCGCAACCGAGCCCGGTGTACGTGTTGAGTTACGGGCTGTGGCAGCGGCGCTTCGGCGGCGCCCCAGATGTCATCGGGCAGACGCTGGACGTGGGGATCGACATCGAGTACGGCACCGGCGGCGAGATCGTCGGCGTGATGCCCGAGGGGTTCGCCTTTCCGACCCCCGATACACAGCTATGGACCCAGTTGCCCCTCGATCCGGAGCGCACCTGGCGCGGCGGCCATTGGTTCTCGTTGATCGGGCGCCTGGCTGAAGGGGTCAGCCTCCAGCAGGCCCGGGCGGAACTCGAGCCGCTGATGGCGCAGTGGGCGATCGAGTATCCCGACCACCACGTCGGGCACGGGCTGTACGTCACCTCGTTGCTGCACGATGTGGTCGGTGACGTGCAACCGGCGTTGATGCTGTTGTTCGGGGCGGTGGGCTTCGTGCTGCTGATCGCCTGCGCCAACGTCGCCAACCTGATGCTGGCGCGCAGCGAGGCGAGGCGGCGCGAGCTTGCCGTGCGCCGGGCCCTGGGCGCCGGGTGGGGCCGGTTGGCGCAGCAACTGCTCACCGAGTGCGCCCTGCTGTCGGTTGCCGGCGGAGCGCTCGGCGTGATGCTTTCGACGGTGGGCGTGCGGACCTTGCTGGCGCTCGAAGGCGGCACCATCCCGCGCATCGATCTGATCGGCCTCGACGCCCGTGTGCTTCTGTTCACCAGCTTCGTGGTCATCATCGCGGCACTCGTGTTCGGGCTGATGCCGGCGGCGCGGGGCAGGGGAGCCGACCTGGATGACGCCTTTCGAGCGGCGGGCTCGAGGGCGACGGCGAGCCGGCGCCGGATGCGGTTCCGTGGTGGGCTGGTGGCTGCCGAGGTGGCGTTCGCGATTCTGCTGGTGATCGGCGCCGGTTTGATGATTAAGAGCTTTCGCCTCCTGCTGCAACAAGACCCGGGGTTCCGCACCGGCAACCTGCTTGCCGTCCGCTTTTCCCTGCCGTCGGCCAGCTACTCACCCGATCGAGCAGTGGCGTTTTTTGCCGACCTCGAACAACAGGTCGAGGCTCTGCCGAACGTAGTCAGCGCGGCGCTGGTTTCGAGCCCCCCCATGCTGCAGTCCGAGGCCAACGGGCGGTTCCACATCGAAGGCCGGGAAGCTGCCGCAGCGGGCGAGTTTTGTTGCCTCGGCGGGCCCGTCAGCGTCGGCACCGGCCTGTTCGAGACTCTGGGAGTCGAGCTTCG
>CBDUAS010000389.1:0-4453 GCA_965365185.1 uncultured bacterium
CAGCTAGGCCGGGCGCCGCGCCACCGTGGCCAGCAGGTACCCGTGTCGTCGCAGGAAGGGCCAGGCGCCGGATGCCCGCGCGAACGGCCAGCACGCGGCTCCGGTGATTGTCGCCAGTGGCCGCGCCCAGGCGCTACAAGCCAGGTCGAGGATGCGTAGCCAGCCGGGGAGGAAGAGAATGCCGGTTTCGGCAACGATCTCGAAGCCTGCTCGCTGCAGCATGGCGCGCAGCTCGCGCCGGGAGTACGACTTCTCGAAACCGTAGCCGTACAGGCCAAGCCGATACATCACCGCGACCATCAACGGCCGAAGGAAAGGATCCCAGCGATTGGGGACGCCGATGATCGCGGTGCCCCCGGGCTTGAGGACCCGGAAGATCTCCGCGACGGCGGTTTCGGTTTCGGGAAAATGCTCGACGGTGCCCATCGAGTAGATCGCGTCGAAGCATTCGCCCGCGTACGGCAGCGCGCGGACGTCCCCCTGCGCGGCGTGGATTTCCTGCCCGCTGGCGGCGAACTCCCCGACCGCCTTCTCGACGATCGGCAGCGAGATGTCGACACCGTGGGCGAGCACTCCACGCGCCGCCGCCCACCGCAGAATGCGGGTGTTCTTTGCCTCGTCCCAAAGATCCGTCTTCAGAATCGAGAGCCCGCGAAGCTCGCCAAAGTGGTCGAGAAACAGCCGCTCTTCATCGATCCGGTAGTAGGCAGTGGACCTGGCGATGCCCAGATCGGGGAACGTCCGGCCGACCCCGGCCCAGAAGGATGTGTACCTGCGCTTGGACGGATCAGGATCTTGCACTCGAGAATCGTCCCGGTTACCGACCTGTCGCCAGATCGGGCCTGTCAGGCTGACGGCACGGTGCGCGGCGACGGCAGGAGTACCCGCGAAGCGCCGACGTCAACGCTCAGCCACCATACCAGCACGACCGGCACCGCAATGGCGTAAGCCCGCAGGGCCACGATTGGAAATGTCACCGCAGCGTGCGCTTGGAGCTCACCGAGCAGTAGCAGGATTGCCGCCTGCTGCACGGCGAGGACGAGGAGGCCGCGAACGGCGCGGGCCGACCGCCAGGAGTGGCCGGAGGCCAGCCAGAGGGCGATGAAAAGGCCTGCCTGAAACGCCGGCAGGATGATCAGCGCCCCTTGTTCATCGACGTACCCGTGCCCGAGATGGGGAAGGGCGTAGGCCGCCAGGCCGACAAGGGGCCGAACGAGAATCATCACCCCGGCAGCGAAGACGACCGCGCTTGCCACTCCGACGCAAATCGCCCAGGTCGCCCGCTGCCAGGCCGGGGCGGCCGTTGCGGACGAAGGGCTCCGTCCGAACCGGGTCGCGGCGACCACCAACACGAACGCCAGCGCAATCTGGTAGAACGCGTGCAACGCTACGGTGTGTACCGCGAGAGAGGCCGGCAGGGCGAGGACGAGCAGGCGGGCGATTCCCAGGGAGAGAAAGACCGGTGGTACGGCCGCCAGTGCGAGCCCGCGGCGAGGCCACGACGTCGGCCAGCAGATGACCGTGGCGAGGTAGACGGGAATCAGCGGCGTGACGATACATTCGGGGGTTATCGTCCAGGCGCTCCTGCCCGCCACCAGCACGTTTCCGACGACCGACGCCGATGCGCCCAGGCCAGCCATGATCGTCCCCGCTACGCCCGCCGACCATACCGAGGCGGCCTGCAGAGCCGTGCTTCCGAGGATCCACGGTGAGAGGGCGAAATAGGCGCCGACGAGCAAGGCGCTGGTCGCGGCGAAGCGCCGGCCGGAGGATCCCGAGATTCCCCATGCGGCGCGTTTGCTCGGTTCGCCCGCCTTCGCGCCCACCGGCCGGTCGGTGCGTTCGATCGCCCCGTCGGCCCCCTGCCGCGCCGGATTGCCCGCGCGTCCGGGCCCGGGCGCCGAGCCGGCATCGACCGACTGCATCCAACGGAACACGTACAGAACGGCTCCGAGCACGATCAGGCCGGGCCAAACGTAGACGTGGATCAGGTCGAAGGTCGCCGGCCGATCGGCCACTGCCGACAACGTCGCGATACGCAGCGTGTTGAGCACGGCAATCAACAAGAACGCCGCTGCCACGCCGTGGCGGCGCCGTCTCCAGGCGGCGGGGAACCCGAGGATGGCGCCGAACGCCAGCGCCATCGCGTCGGACCCCGTGCAGCTCACGTCGACGACAATCGCCCCGGGAGAGACGCCGAAGACCGCCACCGCGATCGCCTGCTGCGCCCGCGCAAACGGAACGAGCACCCAATCCTGCACCAAAGGCAGCCGGAACAAACCGAACAAACCGACCACCCACGCCGCCACCGAGGCAACGAAAGTCGCCAGGGCCCGGGTTGGCGGAGCTGGCGGCGAGTCCCTGCTCATGCCGGGACCCGTGGCTCCTGGACCGCCAGGCGCTTCCATGTACTGGTTCCGGGGACGAAACAAAGCCCGTCGAGCGCGTCGACCAGTTCCTCCGCTTTCACGACGTTTGCGTCGCGGTAGTCACAGATATGCAGGTCGAGCGTGGCGAAGCCTTCGATGCCCCAATAGTGAAGCACGAGGTGTGATTCGGCCAGGACCCAGACCAGCGTCTGCCCGCCGTTCGAGAACGCAACGCTGTTGCGCAGCATCACCTCGAAGCCGACGGCGGCGATACGGTCGGCGACCGTTTCCAGAAGCCGGTCTGGGTCCGAGGCGAGCTCCGCCAGCCGCGCGGAGTAGGGCCCCGTGCCGATGAAATGGTGAGAGTTCATCTTGCCCGTGTCCCGTTGCGGAAGCTGCCTCCTACGCAGCGGTGATGCTGCCGCGGCGCCAGACGACTACGGACCCACCAACGACGAGCAGCGCGAGCATCAAGATCATGCCCCACTGCGGCAGCGTGGGCGCACCCGGCGCGGAGTCGGCGCGGAAGTACATGGCCCCGGTATCGCCGTAGGCCATCGTCATCGTGATCGAATGCGACCCCGGAGGCAGCACGAACGTGCCGCTGCTCATGCTCGGATCAGCGAAACATACGTCGGGGTTGTCCGAGACGAACCCGGAGCCGACGGGTGCCGAGGTGACGCCGACGGAAACCGCGTTATCGAAGACCTCGAGGCCGTCGCCGATGTCGAAGCAGTCCGTGACCGTCAGCGTTACGTTCGTCGTCGAGGTGAACGTCCACGGAGGAGCGTCGCCGAACTGGGAGTTGCCCCCCGAGCTCGGGGTACATCCGGGGCCTGCCGGGTCGGCCGGGGCGCAGCCGGTGGCCGGGGTGCCGACGCCGCCGATGACGGCGATCTCCGTCCACAGGGGATCGTTGATGGTTATCGGCCCGCTTTGCGAGGGGCCGGGTTGGGGATTCGCCGTGGTTCCGTCACCGCCCTGTTGCGCCGAGATCGGGCCGGACACCAGGGCAAGAAGGATCACGAAGAGAAAACACCCACCTCTGACCAGCACGAGTCTCATGCACACCCTCCACGTAGGACACGCCGCGCGTGCCACAAAGAGCCCCGCCGATCCTCGCGCCTACATTACTCGCCGCCGACCGCAAATCAAAGTGCTCGATGGCTCGTGTCCGCAGCTCATCGGGCGTCGTCAGGTGCGCGAGGCTACCCGACGCGCCCTCGGCCGCTGCTCGCACACTGTATCCGGCGTAGCCCGGGACGTAGAATGCGGTATCCGCCGCGACGATCGAATCCCATCTGCCCCGAGGACGACACCATGAATCGACGCAGCAGCCTCCTGATCGCGCTGTTCGCCGGGCTCCTCCTGATCACCGTGCCCGTCGACGCGCAGCGCCGCGGCGCTGCACAGGACGAATCCGGCCAGCAGGAGAGCTACGACTACTGGAAGTTCAACCGCGAGATGATCCGCCGGGGACAGCAGGCGATCCTGATGTGCAATGGGCTGTTCACCTCCAACAGGACCCTGGAGCAGGTGTTCGCCCAGGAGCTGGCGTTTCTCGGCGGCGCAGCCATCGGCACGCCGGAAGGCGGCGACTACGTCGTCGATCGGCAGCGCAAGGCGGTGGCGATCGGCGCCGAGGGCTACGTTCCGACGATGCGGGCCGCCTTTCGCGAAGGCATCGGCTGCGTCGTACTGGCGCCCGACCAGACCTTCGCCGATATCGACGGCCTGCCCCTGCTCGATACGCCCCCGCCGCCCGGTGACCCGGCGACAATCGCCTGGCCCGACGGCGATCTGATCGAGGACGTGTCCCACCCTCCGGGCGTCGACGCCGCCGCCCTCGAGGCGGCGTCGGACTGGGCCTTCGACCGTGAGTCCGAGTATCAGGACACCCTCAGCCTGTTGATCGTCCACGGTGGCCGCATCGTGCACGAGCGCTACGCTCCCGGTATCGACATGAGCACGCGCCGCGAGTTCATCGCGCGGGACCGTACGGAGGCGGAGGTCGCGGAGAAAATTGGCGCCGACCACGTGATCTACCAATCGCTGGACGACCTGGTCGATTCGGTCCGCGACGA
>CBDUAS010000390.1:0-4451 GCA_965365185.1 uncultured bacterium
CGAGGGGAGGCCGTCGATATCGGCGGCCACTTCGAAGGCTGCCGGATCGGCCTCGACCTGGGCGCCAGCGACTACAAGGTCGCTGCCGTCATCGACGGCAAGCCGGTCTTCAGTACCGAGATGCCCTGGGAGCCCAGGCCCGAGGCAAACCCGGAGTATCACCGCGGGCACATCGAGGGCGCTCTTCGACGCGCCGCCTCTCATCTGCCGCGAGTCGACGCCATCGGCTGTAGCGCCGCCGGCATTTATGTCGACGACCGGGTCAAGGTCGCGTCTCTGTTTCGCGGCATTCCGGTGGAGTCATTCACCGAAGTGGTGGAGCCGCTCTTGCTGCAGATCGGCAAGCGGTGGGACGTGCCTTTCTGCGTCGTGAACGATGGTGACGTCACCGCGCTGGCCGGCTCGCTGGCTCTCGACACACACGGAGTCCTGGGGATCGCCATGGGTTCGAGCGAAGCCGGCGGCTATGTCAACGCCGACGGACACATCACGGGATGGCTCAACGAGCTGGCCTTCGGACCGGTCGACCTCAACGCGCGTGCGGCGCGGGAGGAGTGGTCCGGTGATCTTGGCGTCGGGGCGCAGTATTTCTCCCAGCAGGCCGTCGCCCGCCTGGCTGACGCGGCCGAGATCGCCCTCGGTACGGCGGCCGGGAGCGGCGGTACGGTGTCCCTGCCGCGGCGGCTCGAGCAAGTGCAGGCGATGGCGGCGGAGGGCGAACCCGCTGCCGAGAAGATCTTCACTACCATCGGCGAGTACCTCGGGTTCACCATCCCGTGGTATCTCGAGTACTACGATTTCGAGCATCTCCTGCTGCTCGGGCGGGTCACCTCGGGAGCCGGAGGTGAGATCATCGCCGCTCGGGCACGTGAGACGCTCGCGGCGGAGTTTCCCGAGGTGGCTGACCGCGTCACGCTGCACATGCCCGACGAGCCTGCCGGCGGCTCTCGCCGCCGGCTGAGGTCCAAGGCCATGCCCCGAGATGACAAGACATTACCCCCCATCGAACCCGAGGCTTCGACGTTCGTTCCCGACGGCGTTGCGCTCGATCAGGCACTACGCCGCATTACCCACCTCGGCATCGGCGCCCATCAGGACGACCTCGAGATCATGGCCTACCACGGCATCGCCCACTGTTACGGCGACGCCGGACGTTGGTTCGGCGGCGTCACGTGCACCGATGGGGCCGGCAGCCCGCGGGCCGGAGAGTACGCGGGCTTTTCGGACGAGCAGATGATCGATGTGCGCCGTCGCGAGCAAGACGAAGCCGCCCGTGTGGGTGAGTACAGTGCCATGGTGCAGCTCGGCTACCCGAGTGCTTTCGTGCAGGGGCACGGAACGTCAGCGTTGGAGGACACGCTGCTCGAGCTACTCGAGCAAGCGAGGCCCGAGGTGGTGTACACCCACAACCTCGCCGACAAGCACGAGACGCATGTCGCCGTCGGCATGGCGGCAGTCCGCGCTCTGCGTCGGCTGCCCGCGTCTTCGCTCCCGGAGCGCGTCTATGGCTGCGAGACCTGGCGCGACTTGGACTGGATGATGGACGGGGACGTCGTCGTACTCGACGTGAGCCCGCACCCGGAGCTGGCCGAGCGTCTGATCAACGTGTTTGCCTCACAAGTTGCCGGCGGAAAGCGCTACGACCTGGCGACCGTGGGGCGGCGCCTCTCGAATGCCACCTATCGAGTGTTCGATGCGGTGGACGAGATCGAGCAAGCGTGGTTGGCGATGGATCTCACGCCGCTGATCGCGGACTCCGCGCTTGACGTGGAGGCCTACGTCGGGTCGCTTCTCGAGGCCTTCTGCGGCGACGTCCGCGGTCGGCTGCGCCGACACGTCGGCCGTCGCGCGGACGACCGCGGCTGACGGTGATGTCGAGCGCCCGCCTCAGCCAGCGTGGATCAGCGCCCGCCGCATGGCGGCCCCCTTCGCCAGGGTCTCCTCGTACTCGGCTTCCGGGTCCGAGTCGGCGACGATGCCGCCGCCGACCTGGTACCAGACATCGGATCCCCGACGCACCAGGGTGCGGATGAGGATATTGAGACAAACGTCGCCGTCGTGACCGATGAACCCGGCGGCGCCGGTGTAGGGGCCCCGGCGTATGGGCTCGAGCTCGTCGAGCACCTCCATGGCGCGGATCTTGGGGGCGCCGGTGACGCTGCCGCCCGGAATCGTCGCCGCCAGCACGTCGGTGACGCCGAGCCCGCGACGCAGCCGGGCGCTGATCTCGGAGTGGGCATGGTGCACGGTGGCGTGGCTTTGTAGTGCCCGCAGCTTCTCGACCTTCACTGACCCGTACGCAGCTACACGTCCGAGGTCGTTGCGCAGCAGGTCGGTGATCATCAGAAGCTCGGCGCGCTCCTTTTCGCTGGCGTTCAGCTCGTCCCGCAATCGCGCGTCGGTCGCGGGGTCGGCTCCGCGGGGCCGTGTTCCCTTGATCGGACACGTCCGCAGGCGGGCGCCGGTCTTGCGAACAAGAAGCTCGGGGCTTGCCGATAGCACCTCGGGAGCCCCGGGAAGGCCCATGTAGCACGCGAACGCCGCCGGGCTCTCCTGCCGCAGCAGCCCGTACAGCCGCGAGGAAGGCGCTGCGGTGCGCGTGGCGAAACGGTGACTCAGATTCGCTTGGTAGAGGGAGCCGTTGCGAATGTGATCGAGGATCGCCTCGACCTTGCTCCGGTAGACAGCCTGAGGCATGAGCCCCTGCGGAGGTCGCTTCGCGCCGGCGGCGACCGGGTGCCCACCGGTGGAAGGTCCTTGAGGCGGCGCCGCAGCGGTGCCGACGTACCGTTCGCTGAGCGCCAGGGCCCATTCGGCGCGGGCCCTCACGCGATGTTCGCTGGCGCCCGGCGGACAACGCCCCGCGGCCCACAGGGTCTCGGTTGCGTGATCCTCGGCCAGCACCATGTCGTACTCGCCGAGTACGAAATCGGGAATCGTCGGATCGGTGCGGGCACGCGACGGGAGTTGCTCGGTATGCCGCCCGAGGTCGTAGGAGAACCAGCCCAACCATCCGGAGCAGAACGGGACCTCTCCCGGCTGATCCTCGCAAAGCGCCGGGTCGTCGAGGCACTCGCGCAGCCGGTCGAAGGCACCGGCGCGCCCCTGCGGCCACGAGATCACGCGGCGCGGGTGCCAGCCGAGGAAGCTCCAGCGCGCCGGCGCCGATCCGTCACCGCTGTCGAGCAGGACCACGCCGGGCTCTCGACCGATGAGGACCCGGGCGACGCTCCAAAGAGGTCGATACCCGAGGCGCACCTCGACGCGGCGGCCGCGGGCCGTCGGCGGCAAGGCGGGTCTCGTGCGCTGTCGCGCTGGCGGTGAGCTCATGTCGGAGATCCGGGTGGAATAGTCTATTGTCGCCCATGTGCCGATGCGGGGCGATCGCGTCTCACCGGAGGGCGCGGCGATCGATCAACCGGGAGTCGAATGGTGCTGAGCCTGCAGGGAAACCGGAACCGTACCTATCCATTGCTGCTGGCTGCAGCGCTGGCCGTCGTCTCGTGCGACTACTTGGGCATTGAGACGGCAAGCGCCCCGAGCGCCGAAACCGGGGAGACCGCGGTTTCACCGGCAGTGGTCGCGGGTGGGCCTCTGGCCGCCTTCATCGACGACATCCCGGCGGTTGAGCCGCGGGAACTCGACCTGCAGATGGCTCTCACGCTGGTGGCGATGCCGCTTTCGTGCGTCGACCGGCCGCACGCCCCCCCGCGCGATCGCAGCACCTACCTGGACGATTTCGTCGGCACCCGCCGTCCCGGCTACGAGCGAAATCGGTCGTTCTACGGCTGCTGGGACTGGCACTCGGCGGTCAACTCGACGTGGGCAATGGTGCGGATTCACAAGGAGTTCCCGCAGCTTCCTATCGGCGGCCTGGTGATCGAGAAGCTGTCCGACCACCTCTCGGCGACGGCTCTCGCCGGCGAGTTGGAGTTTTTCCGGGACAGCGCAGGGTTCGAGCGCCCCTACGGCTGGGCATGGCTGTTGAAGCTGTACACGGAGCTGCGCACCTGGAATCACCCGGATGCCGGCGGCTGGGCCGACAACGTGGAGCCGCTGGCGACGTTGTTCTCCGAGCGCATGGTTTCCTATCTGCCGGAGCTCGAGCGCCCTTCGCGCAGTGGAGCTCACGGAAATACGGCGTTCTCGCTCGCCATGATGCTCGAGGCTGCCCGCGCCATGGGAGATGCGGCGTTGGAAGAGGCCATCGTCGAGGCCGCGGTCCGCCTCTTCCGCGACGACGTGCGATGCCCCACCGCCTACGAGCCCTGGGGATCGGATTTCCTTTCACCGTGCCTGGAAGAGGCGGCATTGATGGCTGCGGTGCTCGATCCGGCGGAGTTCAGCGGTTGGTTCGAGGAATTCATGCCCCCGGTCACCTCGCCCGACTTCGTGCCGCTGACCATGCCGATCGATGTCTCGCGCGAGCCCGCCGCGGAGGCGGGGGAGGC
>CBDUAS010000391.1:0-4445 GCA_965365185.1 uncultured bacterium
CAGACCTCGACTCTGTGGAACCGGATGCCCGAGCCATCCAGATGATTCCGATCGACATGGCCCGCCGGTATCAGCTCATTCCGATGGCGGTCAAGAAGAACTCGGTTGACGTCGCGATGGTCGATCCCACCGACTTCGTCGCCATGGCCCACGTGCGTTTCGCCACCGGATTGCGGCCGAACGTGTTCATCACCACCTCGACGGCGGCGGAGCGCGCCATGGCGCGGCTGTACGCCGGCGAAGAGCCGGCCGGCGACGAACACGACCGGCCCCGGGACCCACGGGCCGAGATCAAGAAGATGATCCTCGATCGGGATGCCCTGCTGATCGCCGCGGATCAGGACCCACGGAAGTTCTACGAGCTCGCCGCGTCGATCGACGCGTTCGTCGACGAGATCATCCGCAAGGCCGGAAGCTAAGGCACGAACGCATCACAGACGCGCATCCGTCCGCAGTGGGCACCGAGCTCGGTGCCCACAGGGGAAACAACCTCCCGAGAACGGACAGCTAGAACGGCAGGTCGTCCTCCTCCAATCCGAAGTGGTGACCGAGCTCGTGAAGCACCGTTTCCTGCACCTGCCGGATGACCTCCGCGCGGGTCCGCGCCACCCGCAGGATCGGCTTCCTGTAGATCACCACGCGATCCGGCAAGCCACCGTACTCGAACCCCCGAGCGTCGAGGGGCGTTCCGTGGTAGAGCCCGAGAAGCTCGGTGCCTTCGCCGGGTTCCATGCCCAGAGCCCGCAGGTCCGCGGGCTGCGGCTCGTCCTCCACCACCACGGCAACGTTGTCGAGCAGCTCGCCGAACTCCGGCGGCAGCCCGTCGAGGGCCTCGGCGACGAGCGTCCGGAACTGCCGCATACTCAGGCTGGCACCTGCAGACGTCATATCGGAACAGCGACAGTTTGCCGCAAAACCGGCACCACCCGGGACGTCTCGACCGGGTTCGGCACGGGCCACATCATTCGCGGGGACGACGGCACGGAAGCGCCCTATTCCGCGACCGGATGACCGTTGCTTACCGCCCAGTGAATCTGCATGTTGCCGTCGGCCCCTTCTCGACACAGCATCATGTAGTTACCCATCATGTCGCCTGCCGACGACGCGATCTCGTACCAGCCGCCGCCCAGCACCCAGCCCTCGCCGATGTCCTGGGCGCCGACCTCGTGGATGGCGAGCTGCGGATCGTCGCCAGCGCCGATGCGCTCGCTCAACCGCTCGGCGATCGCGGCCCGGCCCCGGGCAACGGGGAGGTTCGCGAACGCCGCCATGCCGTCCTCGGCGTAACGCGAGGCAACCATGTCGCCGTGCCCCATGCTGTAGTGCGTGGCGTAGTAGTCGGCGAGCTCGGCCAGCACGCTGTCCGTGAGGTCCGGCGGCGCTTCCGACGGCGGCTCACCCACCGGCGTGCCCTCCGGCGGGTCGGCGTAATAGTTGGTCACCACACCCGCCGTCTTCCATTCTCCGTCAACTTTTTGCGCCACTGTCATGAAGTGCCCCTCGAGTGCCAGCGGGCCCGGAGCACCCTCGAGCGTCATCTCCAGGTTCCAGACGCCGTGCGACACGGCCCAGTCTCCCGTGATCACGCGGTCCGCGACCTCGAGGGCCACGGTCGGGCTCGACTCCATGGCGGTCTCCAGCGCCGCCTGGATTGCCGCCCTCCCCTCCTGCACCGAGCCGTCCGCCGACAGAAAGACGGCGTCCTGGCTGTACAGCTCGGCCACCATGTCGGCATGGCCCAGGTTGTAGTGGGTGACGTAATACTCCGTCATCTCGTCGAGCGCGGCGGCATCGTCCATCGGCACTTCGGCGGCAGGTCCCGACGCCGCCTCGTCGGCCACGGGTTCCTCCACAGCGCCGCCGCAGGCGACCACCGCAAGGACGACGAACAGCAGCAGGGCATGGCGCAGCTTCATGACAGTCCTCATGACACTCCTCCAACGTGAGTCATCTCGGGAAAGCCGAGTCGGCGCAACGGTACGCCCGTACACCGGTCGGGTCAACGGTGCACAGGGAACCGGAGGCCGAGCCGAGTTCTCTCTTCCGGCGACCATCCGGGACTCGGCGCACACCGCCGACGGAGGACTCTCGGGTGGCCGAGACGGCGGCAGCGGTGCAGAATCCACGCCACAACCATCCCCGCACCGAGAGGACCCATGAAAGCCACTCCCCTTCGCTTCCTGTCCCTCATCGCTGTGTTCGCCGCCACCGCGCTTCATGCTCAGACCGCGGAAGAGCGTCTCACCATGGAGACGTTTCGCGGCCTGGAGTTCCGCGGCATCGGCCCGAGTCTGACCACCGGCCGTATCGCCGACCTCGAGATCGACCCGAACGATCCGAACACCTGGTACCTGGCGGTCGGATCCGGCGGCCTGTGGAAGACGGTGAATCGCGGCAACACCTGGACACCGATCTTCGACGAGTACCCCTCGTATTCGCACGGCGCCGTGGTCGTCGATCCACGTGACTCCAACGTCGTCTGGCTGGGGACCGGGGAGAACACCCACAACCGGAGCACTTCATGGGGCACCGGCGTGTACAAGTCGACGGACGCCGGGGAAACGTGGGTGCAGGTGGGTCTGGCGGACTCGCAGAAGTTCCAGCGGATTCTCATCGATCCACGCGACTCCGACACCGTCTACGTCGCCGCGCCCGGGCCGCTGTGGAATCCGGGCGGAGATCGAGGCCTTTACAAGAGCACCGACGGCGGCGCCACGTGGGAGCGCGTGCTGCACGTCAGCGAAGACACCGGTATCACCGACGTGGCGTTCAAGCCCGACGACGCCGACACCATCTACGCGGCCGCCTATCAGCGCCGCCGCCGTAACGCCATGACCGTCGGCGGCGGGCCGGAGGCCGGGGTGTTCCGCTCGACGGACGCAGGAAGCACCTGGGAGCGCATCGAGAGCGGTCTGCCGGAAGTCGACATGGGTCGCATCGCCCTGGGTGTCGACCGCCGCAACCCCGATCGCGTTTACGCCATGGTGGTGGCGCGCGGCGACGCCGGCGGCTTCTTCGTATCGGAGAACGCCGGCAGCTCGTGGACGCGCATGAGCGAGTATTCGGGAGGCGATCCGCAGTACTACGGCGAGATCTTCGTCGATCCGCACCTCCCCGACACTGTCTGGAACATCGAAGTGCCGATCATGCGGTCGACCGACAAGGGCGCCACCTGGGAGCGCATGGACTTCGACATGCACGTCGACAACCACGAGATCGTGTTCGACGAGTCCGATCCGCAGCACATGTGGATCGGCAACGACGGAGGCCTGTACGAGACCTACGACGGCGGTCAAACCTGGAGGCACTTCACCAACCTGCCGCTGTCGCAGTTCTATCGCGTGAGCGCCGATGACGCGCGTCCGTTTTACCGCGTCTGCGGCGGCGCTCAGGACAACGGCACCATCTGCGGTCCCTCGCGTACGCTCAACAGCGTCGGCATTCGCACCAGCGACTGGTACCGCGTCGGCGGCGGTGACGGCTTCCAGCCCTACTTCGACCCCTACGAGCCGCGCTACGTGTACGCGCAGTCCCAGAACGGGGCTCTCAATCGCCTCGACCTCGACACCGGTGTCGGCGTCGGCATCCGTCCGACCGCCGACCAAGAGGACCGCGGGCGCTGGCACTGGGACAGCCCGCTCATCGTCAGCTCCCACGTCCCCGGTCGCATCTACTACGGCGGTCATCGCCTGTACCGAAGCGACGATCGCGGCGACAACTGGCAAGCGATCAGCGGCGACCTGACGCGCAACCTCGACCGGCGCGAGATCCCCATCATGGGCAAGGTGCAGGACGAGGACGCCGTCGGCCTGCATCTGTACACCACCACGATGAGCGTGCTCACGACCATCGACGAGTCGCCGCTGCTCGAGGGCCTGCTGTATACCGGCTCCGATGACGGCTTGATCCACGTTTCCGAGGACGGCGGCACCACGTGGAAGCGGATCGACGGCATCCCGGCTCTTCCGGACAACAGCTACGTGACCGACGTGCACGCCTCGCCGCGGCAGGCGGATGTGGTCTTCGCCACCTTCAACAACTGGCAGAACGGCGATTTCCGCCCCTGGGTCATGCGCAGTGACGACCGCGGCCTGACCTGGCTCGACATCACCTCGAATCTACCGACTCGCTCGGGCACCTGGTCGATCGTGCAGGATCACCTGGATTCTGATTTGCTCTTCGTGGGCACCGAATTCGGTGTGTACTTCAGCGTCGACGGCGGCAGCCGCTGGGCATCCCGAAGATCCAGGCGCGTGACCTCCACGTGCAGCGCTCGTGGGGCGACCTGATCGTCGGTACGTTCGGCCGTGGGGTTTACATCCTCGACGACTACACGGCCCTGCGGGAGGTGAGCGAGGAGGCGCTCGCCGGGCCGGCGGCGCTATTCCCCCTGCGACCGGCACCGATGTTCCGGGAGCTCACCCAGGTGCGTGCCGCGTGGGGAG
>CBDUAS010000392.1:0-4444 GCA_965365185.1 uncultured bacterium
AGGCCGGAGCCCTCTTGAGGGCAAAACCCTCTTGGAGGCCGGAGCCCTCTTGGAGGCGAAACCCTCTTGGAGGCGGAAGGCGTCTTGAAGGTGGCGCCTCTCGGGCGACCGCGAGCTGTCTTCTCCGCCCGCGAACGAATCACGTCGCACGCGCGCGAGTGAGCGCCCGCAGGCGGCGCGTCGCTTCCCTTACACGTCCAGCTTCGAGATCAGCTCCTTTACGTCGGCGACGGAGTTCTCGAACTCGGCGCGTTCGTCGGCAGACAGGTCGATCTCGAAGACCTTCTCCATGCCGCCGGCGCCCAGCACCACGGGCACGCCGACATAAGCACCCTCGACTCCGTACTCACCGTCGAGATATACGGCGCAGGGCAGGATTTCCTTCCTGTCGTGCAGGATGGCTTCGACCATCTGCGTCACCGACCACGCGGGCGCGAAGTACGCGCTGCCGTCGCCCAGAAGCTTGACGATCTCGCCACCGCCCTGACGGGTCCGCTGCACGATGCGGTTGATCTGCTCCTCGGTCATCAGCTCGGTGATGGGCACGCCGGCGACCGTCGAGTAGCGCGGCAATGGCACCATGCTGTCGCCGTGCCCACCCAGCACGAAGGCGTGGGTGTTCTCGACGGAAACACCCAACTCCATGGCGATGAACGTGCGGAAACGCGTCGAGTCGAGCACGCCGGCCATCCCGAGAACCCGCTCGCGCGGGAAGCCGGATTTCTTGAAAGCCAAGTACGCCATGATGTCGAGTGGGTTGGTGACGACGATGATGATCGAATCCGGGGAGTACTTGACCACTTCGTCGACAACGCCACCCACGATCTCGGCGTTCTTGAACAACAGGTCGTCGCGGCTCATGCCCGGCTTACGCGCCAGGCCGGCGGTGATCACGACGATGTCCGAGCCCTGGGTATCGACGTAGTTGTTGGTCCCGATGATCGCGGAGTCGTGGCCGATCAGCGGCGTCGCCTCCATCATGTCGAGCCCTTTGCCCTGCGGCATGCCCTCGATGATGTCCGTGAGCACGACGTCGGCCAGGCCCCTGTTGACAATGGCCAAGCCGGTGGTAGCGCCGACGTGACCGGCACCGACTACGGTTACTTTCTTACGCGCCATGGCGTTCACTCCGTGTTGGAGACGATGGCTTCACTCGTGAGGTCTCGAATCGCGTTGCTCAGACGGCCATCTCGCGAGCCCTGGAAGCGGGCGAATGAGCCCGCGGCACGGCCCAGAAAGCTAGGAATACGAGCCGTGGCGGGTTGTGTGGAATTCTTACACGGAGGCCCTATTTGGGCAAGAAATCGGGCCCTTGGGGCAAGGAATCGGGCGCTGGGGGCAAGGAATCGGGCCCTTGGGGCAAGGAATCGGGCGCTGGGGGCACGGAATCGGGCGCTGAGGCAAGAAATCGGACCCTGGGAGACGCTCTCGGCGACGCGATCGGCCTATTGGCGCGCCGGTGCGGCTTGGAGCCAGACGTACCGCGCCCATCTGCGGCTCAAAGCTCGAGGTATTGCGCCCACTTGATGACGTGCAGCTCCTCGAACTCTTCCACCGTGGCGGGGTCCATGGCCTGATCGAGGGTCATGACGGCGATCGCGGTTTCGGCGCCGTCGGCGCGGGCCAGGCGCACGTCGGCGATGTTGATGCCGTGTTCGCCGAGAAACGTGCCGACGGCGCCGACCACACCGGGCACGTCGTCGTTGGCGAACATCAACAGGTGACCTTCCGGGGCCAGCTCCACAGGCAACCCATCGAGCTCGACAACCCGCGAGCGCGACTGATCGAATACCGTGCCGGCAACCGAGTGCTCACCGGACGAGGTGTGGGCGCTGACCCTCACCAGGCTGGCGTAGCCCCTCCCGGCGTTGCTCGTTGACTCCAGCACTTCGATGCCCCGGTCGCGCGCCACGTTCCACACGTTTACGGGATTGACCTGCTCGGCGAGGTGGGGCTCGAAGAAACCCACCAACACCGCCGCGCTCACCGGCTTGGTGGTGTAGGCCGCGATGTCACCGAAATACTCGACGCGCAGCGCGTCGATGCCCGTGTAACACTGCGACAGCATCGAGCCGAGCCGCCGCGCCAGGCCGACGTACGGCAGCATCGGACGCTGTTCCTCCGGCGGCAGCGCCTGCACGTTGATGGCATGGTGGATGGTGCCGTCGCGGAGGAAATCGGCCACCTGCTGGGCGATTCCTTCGCCGATCTTCTCCTGTGCCTCGAGCGTCGCACCGCCGAGATGCGGCGTGCCGACGAAGCGCGGGTGAGCCAGCAGCTCGGGATCGGCCTGCGGCTCGTTCTCGAAGACATCGAACGCGGCCCCGCCGATGTGACCGGACTCCAGGCCGGCGAGCAACGCCTTCTCGTCGATCAACCCGCCGCGAGCGCAGTTGATGACCCGCGCGCCGGGCTTCATGCGCGCCAGCGCGCCGGCGTCGATCAGATGCCGCGTCTCCTTGCTCAACGGCACATGCAAGGTGATGAAATCCACCCGCGGCAGCAGGTCTTCGAGGGACACGAGATCGATGCCCAGGTCAGCGGCCACCTTCTCGGACATATAAGGGTCGTGGGCCATCACGTGCATCTCCATGGCTTGCGCTCGCCGCGCCACCTCGCGACCGATGCGCCCGAATCCGACCACGCCGATGGTCTTGTCCTTGAGCTCGACGCCGAGATACGGCTTGCGATCCCAGGTTCCGGAGCGCAGGGCCGCGGATGCCTGGGGCACGTTTCGCGCCAGCGCCAAAATCAGCGCCATGGTGTGCTCCGCGGCGGTCACGGTGTTGCCCCACGGAAGGTTCATCACCAGCACGCCGGCGCTCGTCGCCGCCTCGACGTCGATGTTGTCGACGCCGACGCCGGCACGGCCGATGACCCGCAGGTTGGCACCCGCGGCCACGGCCTCGGCGTCCATCAACTGCGCGGAGTGCACGATGACCCCCGCGTACGGCTCGATCACGTCGGCCAGGGAGCCCGCCTTGCGATCGATCTGATGGTCGACCTTGCAGCCGGCCTCCTCGAGGATCGCGATGCCGCGCCCCTTGAGGGTGCCGCAAACGAGGATCCTCGGCGCCGACGAGCTCATGACGAGCCTCTGGTCCCGCCGGTCACGACGCCCCGCCCCGGGCTCTGGAGAAAGCAAGGTCGGCGGTTGCCGCGGCGACGGCGGCGCCGGGCCTGATGTCATGACCGTGATCGGCAAGCACGCCCTCGAGAGCCGCCAGTACGCCGAGCAGGTCGAGATCGTCGACGTAGCCGATGTGGCCAATGCGGAAGATGTGGGGCTTCAGCTCGCCTTGTCCCCCCGATAGCTGGGCTCCGTGACGCTTGCGCATGGCGGCGACGATGTCGGGGCCGGTACCGGGCTGGGGCGCCTTGATCGCCGTCACCGCCGGGCTCGGCGCGGCCGACAACAGCTCGAGATCGAGCGCCGCCGCCGCCGCCCGGCAGGCGCTGGCCAGGGCGTTGGCGTTGTTCTCCAGCACTTCGATGCCGCCCGCCTCGTCGATGGCCTCGAGCGACGCCTGCAACGCGAGGATCAAGCCGATGCCCGGAGTGAAGGGAGTCTGCGACTTCTTTGCCGCGGCGGCGTATTTGCGCAGGTCGAGGTAGTAGCGCGGCGTGGCGTTGCTGTTCTCCACCAGCTCCCACCCCCTTGGCGAGCAAGCCACGAAGGCAAGGCCGGGAGGAACCATGAAAGCCTTTTGCGCACCGCCGACGACTGCGTCCAGGGCCCAATCGTCCGTGGCGATCGGCAGCGCTCCCACAGAGGTGATGGCGTCGACCACCGTGACGATCTCGGGCTCCACCGCACGAGCGGCATCGGCGAACCCGCGGGTGTCGTACACGGTGCCCGTGGACGTCTCGCTGGCGGTTACGCAGAGGCCACGCACCGGCGCCGACCGCTGCACCAGCTCGGCGACCTGTGCCGGAGCTACCGCCGCCCCCGGGGCCACCTTCAGCTCCACGACGTCGAGCCCGTAGGCGCGACCGATTTCGGCCCAGCGCTCCCCGAACTTGCCTCCGGCGACGACAACCACGCGCTCGCCGACCGCAAACAGACTGGCAATCGCCGCCTCCATCGCGCCGGTGCCGGAGGTGGTCAGCACCGCCACCGGCGCGGCGGTGCGAAACGCCGCCCTGAGGCCGGACTGCACGCGCTCGAAGCGCTCGGCGAACTCCGGCGTGCGGTGATACGGCACCGCGCCGGAGGCGGCGCGCATGGCGTCCGGATGCAGCGGCGTGGGTCCGGCCGTGAACAGGCGGGGTTTTTTCAGCATCCGCGCATTGTTGCACGCAGCCCAAGCGCGTGCTATTCGCCACACATGGACCTCGACCTCATCTGTGAACGATGCGATGCGCGGGCGTCGGCACTGGCCACGGAGCACTGGCGCTGCTCGTGCGGTGGCCCCTGGTCGTTGCCTCCCGGGCCACCGTTCGA
>CBDUAS010000393.1:0-4439 GCA_965365185.1 uncultured bacterium
ACCAGGTCCTGCACCACCACCGCACCGATGTCGAAGGCGGCGTCCTCGAACTCGGGAGCGCCGCTGCCACCGATGATGAGGCCCATGCTCTCTCCGAGGTGGCGACGCAGCGTGAGCAGCTCTTCGCGAACGACGGCTGGATTCGCCGGGCGAACGATGCTCAAACCGATCGCACGGGCGCCGCGCTGGCGAGCTGCCGCGGCGATCTCCGCCGCCGGCAGGTCGGGCCCCAGATAGGTCACGTTCCAGCCCGCGTCGGTCGCCGTCGCGGTGGCCAGCAAAGCCCCCAGCTCGTGCCGCTCGGTGGCTGGGGTCGTCATGAGCAAGCGTGGCGCATCCGCCGGCACCTCGCGCGCCAGCCGCAAACCCTCGATGAACGTGCGCAAGACCGCGGTGCCGAGGTGCTCGTGCGAGGCCTTCAAGCCGCCCTCCGCCCACAGGTTTCCTATATCGTGAATCAATGGAACGAGAAGCTGCTGCGTCACGGCCGCCGGGCTGAGCGCGTCGAGGGCACGAGCGAGGTTGCGTCGCAGGCCTTCCGCGTCGAGCTGCTGGATCGAGCTCAAGGCTTCGCCCACGAAAAGATTGGCCTGGTCGGCTTCGCCGGGAAGCGGCCGCTGGGGCCTGAAGGGGTGGCCGGTGGCGTCGAGCTCGAGCAAATCGCGCAGTTCGTCGACCGGCAGCGACGCGATCTGGGCGATGCGGTGACCCGCATCTGTCGCCTGCCGGAGGAGCAGAAGCTTCTCGACGTCTTCTTCCGAGTACAAGCGCTGGTTGCCCTCGCTGCGGATGGGCTTGACCACTTCGTAGCGGCGTTCCCAAGCGCGTAGGCGGTCGCTCTTCAAGCCGGTCCGGCGACATACGACGCCGATCGAGTTGAGGTGATCGCGGGCTTTCGTAGCTTCGCTCATGTGCCGAAGGCTAAAGGGTTTGTCCATTTATTGTCAAGGAAAAAGCGAAAAAATTCTCGACAATCTCTTGACAGGCAAGTTTTGTCTATGTATTGTACGGTCATTGAAGGTTTTGAAGTCGAGTCAGGGCACACGACGGAGGTCGAACCGCCCGCCCCAGCGTGGGGAAACCGGCCAGCTTCGAGAGAACTTCGAAGCGGCCCCAGTAAGGAGAGCAGAACATGAACCGCAACCGCCTCAGCATCGCTGCAGCGCTCGTTATTACCCTCTTCGCCGGCAGCCTCATGGCCGCTCCGGCTACGCAGGACGAAACCATTGTCGACATCGCGGTCGCCAACGGGAACTTCACGACTCTGGTCGCCGCTGTACAAGCCGCGGGCCTGGTGGAGACTCTCTCGGGCGACGGCCCGTTCACCGTCTTCGCCCCCACGGATGAGGCCTTCGCGAAGCTGCCCGAGGGCACCGTCGAGGCTCTCCTGCAGGACAAGGAAAAGCTGGCCGCGATTCTGACCTACCACGTCGTCGCCGGTAAGGTCATGGCTTCCGACGTCGTCAACCTGTCGTCCGCTACCACGGTCAACGGCCAGGACGTCGAGATCAAGGTGTGGGACGGCAAGGTCATGATCGACGGCGCTACGGTGACCGCGACGGATATCGAGGCGAGCAACGGCGTCATCCATGTGATCGACACCGTCATCCTGCCTAACTGAAGACACGCAGCGTAGCTGGGGGCTCCTGGCGCGGGTGACCGTTGAACCCGCCCGCAGCCAGGTCCTCCCTGCAGTCGGCGCCCCCGCTGCCGATCTCTTGCTCCGATAGCAAGTGCTCGGTTGACGGGGGCGTCAGTTTGCAGGGGCTCGCGAGCCGTCTCGGCCCCTCGTCCTTGCCCACCCGCTAACTCAGACCTCGATGGAGTACCTGCGATGAACACCGCCTCCGGCGTCCCCGGTACCAGGATCCGGCTGGTCAACGCGGCGCCGGTGCGCCCCGATCGCACCGTCGTCCTCTACTGGATGACCGCGAATCGCCGGCTGCAGTGGAATTTTGCCCTGCAACGCGCTGTAGACCGCGCCCGGGAGCTCGGTCTGCCTCTTGTAATCCTCGAGGCGCTGCGAGCGGACTACGCGTGGGCGTCAGACCGGTTCCATCGATTCGTGCTCGACGGCATGGTCGAAACGCACGACCGGCTCGCGGATACGCCCGTCGGCTATTACCCCTATGTGGAACCCGAGGTTGGCGCCGGGAAGAAGCTTCTGGAAGCGCTCGCAGCCCGCGCCGCGGTCGTGGTGACCGACGACACCCCCGCGTTCTTCTACCCGCGCATGGTCGCCGCCGCAGCGGCAAAGCTCGACGTCGCCCTGGAGGCGGTGGACTCGGCAGGGTTGTTGCCTTTTCGCTCGACCGACCGCGCGTTTCCCACCGCGTACAGCTTCCGGCGTTTTCTGCAGCGTGAGCTGCCGCCACACCTCGAGGAGCTTCCCCGCGCCGATCCGCTCGAGGGTCCGGATCCCGCTCCCGCGGGCGACGTTTCCTCTCTCGCCGCCGGTTTCACGCCGACGCCGGCGCGACAGCTCCGCGACGCCGCATTCCTCTCTACACTGCCGATCGATCACACCGTGGACGCGCGGCGCACGCCGCCCGGAGGTAGCAACCCTGCTCAGGGGCGCCTGCACCGCTTCGTCGAGGAGCTCCTCCCGGGATATGGTGAGCGGCGCAATCACCCGGACGGCGATCACACCAGCGAGCTGTCCGCGTACCTTCACTTCGGCCACATTTCCAGCCACCAGGTCTTTGCCACGATCGCCGGTGAGCAATTGTGGTCGCCTGCGCGCCTGGGGACGAAAGCCACCGGCGCCCGCCAGGGGTGGTGGGGCATGTCTACGGCCTGCGAGACGTTCCTCGACCAGCTCGTCACCTGGCGGGAGTTGGGCCTGAACATGTGCCATCACCGCAGCGACTATACCGAGTACTCGTCCTTGCCAGACTGGGCCCGCGCGACCCTGGACGAGCACCGTGCGGACGAGCGGCCGCACGTTTACGATCTTGCCCGGTTCGAGGCAGCCACGACCCACGACGAGATCTGGAACGCTGCGCAGAACCAGTTGGCGACCGAAGGACGCATGCACAACTACTTGCGCATGCTGTGGGGGAAGAAGATCCTGGAGTGGTCGGCTACGCCGGAAGCCGCGCTCGAGGTGATGATCGAGCTCAACAACAAGTATGCTCTCGATGGCCGCGATCCCAACTCCTATTCCGGTATCTTCTGGGTGATGGGTCGCTACGATCGACCGTGGGGCCCGGAGCGCCCGATCTTCGGCAAGGTGCGCTACATGAGCTCTGCGAATACCGCCCGCAAGTTACGCCTGGGCGGCTACCTGCATCGATACTCGGGGCAGCCGAAGCTCGCCCTGGAGGAAACCCCTTGACGAAACGCATTCTTCTCACGGGAGCCACCGGCTACATCGGCGGCCGCTTGCTTCCCGAGCTCGAGGCATCAGGCTATCGCGTCCGCTGCCTGGCCCGACAGTCGTCACGGCTGCGGGATCGCGTGTCCGAGGAAACGGAGGTCGTCGAGGGAGACTTGCTGGTCGAATCGACCCTCGGGCCGGCGATGCAGGACGTCGATACCGCGCTCTATCTGGTGCACTCGATGGGCGATGGCGGCGCGTTCGAAGAAAAGGAGCGGCAGGCGGCACAGAACTTCGCACGCGCGGCCCGTAACGCCAACGTTGCCAAGATCATCTACCTCGGCGGTTTGGGCAACAACGACGGCGACCTGTCGCCGCATCTCAGTAGCCGGCAGGACGTAGGCCGTATCCTACGTGAATCCGGCGTTCCGACCATCGAGTTTCGCGCCTCGATCATCATCGGCTCCGGGAGCCTGTCCTTCGAGATGGTTCGCGCGCTGGTCAACAAGCTGCCGGTCATGATCACGCCTCGCTGGGTGAACACCCCGGCGCAACCCATTGCGGTCGAAGATGTCCTCCGCTATCTGACGGCCGCCATGGAGCTCCCGTTTTCCGGAAGCGACGTTTTCGACATCGGCGGCGCCGACACGGTCAGCTATCTCGATTTGATGCGGGAATACGCCCGTCAGCGCGGTCTGCGTCGCTTCTTCATCCAGGTGCCGGTGCTGACACCACGCCTGTCTAGCCTGTGGCTGGGGCTGGTGACGCCTGTATACGCCCGCATCGGCCGCAAGCTCATCGACAGCATTCGCCATCCGACGGTCGCCGACGACCAACGCGCGCGCGAGGTGTTCGGTGTGCAGCCCGTCGATTTGGCGCAGGCGATCGCCCGCGCGCTCGACAACGAATCACGTGCGTTCGCCGCCACCCGCTGGTCCGATGCGTTGTCGTCGGCCGGTCCTGTGCAGGCCTGGGGCGGGGTGCGGTTCGGCTCGCGCGGACGATAGCCCGGCTATCCGGCGAATGCGCCCGAGGTTACTGAGAATGCTCGGCGAGTACGGCTCCGACCAGGCGGCGCGCAAGGCAGCCCTCGACCTTGCGCAGCGCTTCCTGGCAAGAC
>CBDUAS010000394.1:0-4439 GCA_965365185.1 uncultured bacterium
CGGTAGCGCCCAGGCCAGGGCCGCGCCGGCCAATGGCAGAGCCCCGACCGCGGCAAGCGACGGGCCGAGACCGTACGCGTCGGCAAAGCGCCCGAACACCGGCCCGAGCAAGCCACCGATCCCCCAGGCGAAGCCCATCAGCAACGACGAAACCGCGCTGCGGTACTCGGGCACCCAGGACTGCGCCAGCACGACCGTCAACGGGTTGGAGAGCAGCAGCACGAAGAAGGCGGCGCTCAGCACCGCGACCTGCGCCTGGATTCCGGGGAACGTGAAGGCCGCGAGGAACAGCGGCAGCGAGCCGAGCATGGAGAAGCGAATGACGGCGCGTTCGCCGAAGCGGTCGCCGAGAACACCGCCGGTAAGACTGCCCAGCGAGCCGAGCGCCAGGAACGCGCTGAGGGCGGTTCCCGCCACCGCCACGCCCATGCCGGAATCGATCAAGTACAGCGACAAGAAGCCGACGAACGTGAGCTGCACCGTGCCGCGAATGACGACCAAAGCGTACATCAGCACCAGGGGCTTCCAGCGCTTTGCCAGGGCTCGCCCCACCCCGGGCCGCGGGGACGAGGCGGCATCGGCCCGCGCCGGCGCCGTAGCAACGAGCAGTAGGCTGACAATCAGCCCGGGGACGGCAGCCCGCCAGAGCCCCTCCCATCCCCAGATCGCGTAGGCTCCGGCGAGCACCGCGGGTCCGATCGCGAAACCGAGGTTGCCCGCGCCGATGAACAGCGCCATGGCCAGGCTCGGTCGATGCGGCAGCGTGTCTGCCGCCTGTGCAGCTCCCTGCGGGTGGTAGGCGGCCACACCCATGCCGGCGACGAACAGGCAGGCGAGCATGGCCGGGTACGTATCGACGAGAGGGACCGCCCCGAGCCCCGCCGCGGCGATACCGGGCGCCACGACGATGACGACGGAGGACCGCAGGCGGTCGGAGAGAAAGCCGTACACCGGCTGCATGACCGAGGCGGAGAAGGCAAACATCGCTGCGCCCCATCCGACCTGGGAGAAGCTCAATCCGACGCGCTCCCGGAGAATCGCCAGTACCGGGGCGTAGGAGCTCGAATAGGCGTCGATGACGAGGTGCCCCGTGGACAGCACGGCGAGCGCGCCGAGGCCGTGGGCGGCTGCGCGAAACGGGAAACCCGATTGCCTCGAGGCTGCCTCGGACCTGCTCATTTCCTTGCGCGGGGGCCAGCGTTCGGGAGGAAACGGCAGCCGGCGCGGCATCATGTTGCTTGCCCGCGGCGGCGTCGCCTCTATAATCCCGCAGCATACACGTCCGATCCGCGCATCGCGTCTGTTCGACGGACCCAGGAGATACCTTGAGGATAGGCCCGTATTCCGTGGAGACCATCATCGACGGCACGTTCGGGCTCGACGGCGGCGCCATGTTCGGCATCGTTCCGCGACCCTTGTGGCAGCGCACCAATCCGCCGGACGACCGCAATCGGATCGCCCTGGCGGCGCGCTGTCTGCTCCTCCGGGGTGCAAACCGCTGCATCCTGGTCGAGACCGGGATCGGCGACAAGTTCGATGACAAGCGCGCTGATATCTTCAAGGTCGCGCATCCGGGTGGTGGTCTCGTGGAGCAGCTCGCGGCGCGCAGTATCGAGCCCGAGGACGTCACCGACGTCGTGCTGACCCATCTGCACTTCGATCACTGCGGCGGCACGACGCGACGTCGAGACGGACGCCTGGAGCTCTCGTTCCCGCGCGCCGACCACTACGTCCAGCGGCGCCATTGGGAGTGGGCACACGCACCCAGCCGCAAGGACACGGCGTCGTTTCGCGACGAGGATTTCGATCTTCTCGCCGCCCGCGACCGCCTCCGGCTCGTCGACGGCGAAGCCGAGATCCTCGAAGGCATCCGGGTACATCCGGTCAATGGTCACACCTCGGGGATGCAGCTCGTGTCCGTGCGCGCAGACGGTGCACGGCTCCTTTTCTGCGCCGACCTGGTACCGACGCGCACGCATCTACGCTGGCCGTACATCATGGCTTACGACAATCAACCGCTGGTGACATTGGACGAGAAGCGACGCTGGCTTCCTGCCGCTGCGGACGACGGCGACGTGGTCGTGTTCGGCCACGATGCGGAGTGCGACGCCGCCGTCCTTCGGCGCGAGGACGACGCCATCGTAATCGACCGCAAAATCGAACTGCGCCGCGGCGACGCTAGCTAGCCGTCAGTTCTCAGGACGGTGTAACGAAAGAGGACGCGCCGGGCGGTCGCGGTGCGTCAGTGTGGGGTGGCCGACTCGACGGCAAACGGCAGCCTGTCGGCGACCGAGGCCTGCGCCTGCGGTCGCGCCGCGCTGGGATAGTGGAACAGATCGAGGTAGAGCTGCAGGTCCGAGACTACCCGCAGGCCGCCGGCCCTGCGCATGCCGAAGAAGGCCGCGTGCGTGTACGTGGGCGCGACCAGAAAGCAGTTCGCATCGTACCCCGCCGGTCGGAGCTGCAGCGCATCGGCCCACAGCGCGAGTGCCCCGTCCTTGTCCTGAGCGAGGTCCGGTAAGTAAACGTGTAGTTGTCCGGGATCGGGCGCGTCATCGATTGCCGCCACGGCGGCTTCGAGCGTCAACGCATACCGCTCGAAGAGCGGAGGTTGCAGGGTACGCAGTAGCTGCATCGTGTCCTCGACGTGCTCACCGCGCATACGGTAAGGAAAGACCGCGTTGTGCTCGAAGGCGTACTGTCGCAGCCATTCGCCGAGCAGGCGCGGTGGGTCGATGACGCGAGTGCCACCGCCTCGCTCACGCTCGACATAGCCCTCGGCGTGAAGCTGCTGCAGGATCTGTGATACCCATCCCAGGCTCAGGCCGCCGCGCTCGGCGATACTGCGTGTGGTCATCAGCTCGCCCGGTCTCTCGAGCAGGATGCGCAGCGGGATGGTCGCCTTATCGTTGAACAACGTTCGCGGGCGCTTGCGCGCCGTGAACCGGTTGCGGTTACCGCTGATCTGTATGATGACCTGGTTGAAGCTCAGATATGCATTGCCGCAACAATCGATGAACCCGACGCCGGCCTCGCGACACACCTTGAGTCCGCTGGCCCCCATATGCGGCACCACCAGCCCCGCCCAGGTATCGTCCGGGCGGGCCAGCTCCCGCAAGCGCGGCAGGAGGCCGCGCACCAGCCGCGGCTCGCCGGAAGCCAGTGGCAGCAGCAGGAGGCGCTTCACACTTCCCTCTCCGGCGACATCAACCTGCACCAGGCTGTCGTCCTCCGGCGCGACACCGACGCGCGTCCGCGCCACGAGCAGGTCGGGCAGGAGCTGTTTCCAATTCTTGAGCACGAACGATCGAACGTCGGCGGCGGTCCGCAAAGAATTCATGGGGATGACCGTCAGTTTCGCAAAACGGTGGAACGCCCGGGCGGTGACCCAGGACCAACGTCATCGCCGTGGAGCAAAGGCTCGGCCGGACGACGCTTGACCAGCTCCGCTCGTTGCAGGACCGAACCGTGAAGACCGCCGGTAGGTCGACCGTCACGCACGGCGAACTCGCCGTTTATCAGCACGACGTCCACGCCGGTGCTGAACCGGTGGGGGTCCATCGCGGTCGCGTGATCGTTTACCTCCTGAACGTCGATGATCACGAGGTCGGCCGCAAAACCGTCGCGGATCAGGCCACGGCGCGCCAAACCCGCAATCTGCGCCGGCAATGAGGTGGATGTACGCACCGCCTGCGGCAGGCTGATGACGCCTCCGTCGAGAGCGTAGCGACGAAGTTTGCGTGGGTAGGTGCCATAGAAACGCGGATGCGGATATCCCTGTCCGGCAAGCGCGATTCCCGCGTCGGTCGACGTGGCGGTGAATTCCTGAGCCATGTAGTGCTCGACGTCTCGCTCGTCGAGGGAGAAGCCGCGGATTCGCGCCCCTCCCGGGCGGTCCAGGCCTTCGATCTGCAGGGCGATGGCGAGGTCCACGGCGCTGACGCCCGAAATCGTTGCGACCTCCGCGAGATCGAGGCCGACAAACTCGGGATTGTGGGATTCGAGAATCAACAAGCGGTCCGCCCCGCCGCGGCGACGAATCTCGTGCCGGATGTCCTCGCGGATGCGTTCTTCCTGGACGGGATCCGCCATCCGCGCGATGAACGCGGCGCGCCGCGGCGCGAAGCTTCGCTCTCCGGCCTCCGAAGGCGCCGGCGCGGGACGTTCTTCGGCATCGAGCGCCCACGATGGAATCAGAACGGTGTTCCCGTCGGACCCCGTCGTGGTGTAAGGGTACTGGTCGGCGTAGACCTGTACGCCACGGGCGCGGGCGTCCGCGATCAGCCGCGTAACCGTTGGCGCCGTTCCCCAGTAGTCCGCTCCCTTGACCTTGATGTGGCTGGCGACAACGGGAATTCCAGTCGCCTCGCCGATGCGGATCGTCTCGACGACGGCGTCGACCAGATCAGGCGGACGGCCGCCCATGCTCGGCAGCCACC
>CBDUAS010000395.1:0-4424 GCA_965365185.1 uncultured bacterium
TAGTAGCCCGGGGGCGGCTCCTCCAGCTCCTCGACGTGGTAGGCGGGCATGGGATCGAAGCCGTGGGTGGCGAGACGCGCCGAGTACAGCTCGATCTTCCCCGAGTCCGTGTAGAAGTCAGGGGCCGCGCCCTCCTCGTAGTAGAGGGGCTGTTGCTCACCGAGAAGCACACCGTCAGCCTCCAACGTGTCGCAGCCGTGGCCGGCCTGCGTGAGCCGCCACTTGGCGTACTCCATCGAGTCCTTCCATGGAAAGAACTCCGCGAGGCCGAGCCGATTCCCCAGCTCACGTGCAATCCACCAGCCCGGCTTGCTGTCGTACATCGGTGGCACGACCTCTTGGCGTACGGCGACGTAGGGCTGCCGATAGGCCGGGGTGAACAGCTCGTCGCAGCGCTCGAGGTAGGTCGCTTCCGGCAGCACGACATCCGACCACCCGACGATCTCCGCCGGCAACACATCGACGGTGACGAGAAAGCCGAGCTCCTGTATGGCGCGGCGGGTCTGCTCCGGGTCGGGAAGCGTCGTCGGCAGGTTGGATCCGTACACCATCCAGCCGCGAATCGACGGAGCGTCGGGCGCCCCGGGAACCGTGGCGTCGCAAAGACCCTGCGCGAGCACTTGGTCGGCAAGCGGAAACCTGCTGGGCTCCGGCCGATCGGCGGCCTCTCCGTGGGCCTCGTACTCGGGGTAGGGGTAGCCCGGAAGCTCGACCTGCGAGGGAATGTAGAAACCGCCCTTGCGGCCCCAGGAGCCGAGCAGCGCATTGAGAATGGCGATGGCGCGCGACCGTTGCGTGTCGTTGCCGTACCAGGTGACGTGGCGACCGGGATGGACGAGCGAGGCCGGGCGGTGTGACGCGACCACCCGCGCGGTCCTGCGGATGACTTCCGGCTCGATCCCGGTGCGCGGATACGCCCATTCCGGCGTGTATACCGCTACGTGCTCCCGCAGCTGCTCGAGACCGAAGGCATACGCGTCGACGTACTCACGGTCGTAACGACCCTCGGTGATGATGACGTTCATCCAGGCGAGCAGAAGCGCCAGATCTGTCCCCGGCTTGATCGGCAACCAGTGCGTCGCCTTGGAGGCGGCGACCGAGAAGCGGGGGTCCACGACGATGATGTCTGCGCCCCGGCGGATGGCTTCGGCGAAGTCCTGCACCTGCGTGTTGTGCATGTTCTCGCCCAGGTGATTGCCGATCAGCACCAAGCAATCGCTGTGTCGCATGTCCGTGTTCTCGGGCGAGCCGACACCCCAGCCGAAGGTAAGATCGAAGGCCACGTCGCGCGGTCCGCGGCATTGCGCGTAGGACGGCGCCGCAATGTTGGGCGACCCATACGACTTGAACAGGTGCTTCATCCAGCTACCGCCGTAGCCGTGCGAGAAGAGCGCCAGTGCGCCGGCGCCGTGTTGCATCTTGATGCGTTCGAAGTTCTCCGCGACGACGTTCAGCGCCGCGTCCCAGGAGACCTCCTCGAATTCCTGGGCGCCGTTCTTCTGGCGGCGAATCATCGGCCGCTGCAACCGATCCGGATCGTAGAGAAGACCGGTACCGCCGGCACCGCGCGGGCACAGGTGTCCGCGCGACAGCGGGTCCTTCGGGTTCCCCTTGATCTTGGTTACGCGGCCGTCGCGGACGTGAGCCAAGATGCCGCATTTCCAGAAGCACAACTCGCAGAACGTCGGCACGATGCGCGTGCCGTCGGTGAGAGGGTCGACGATCGGGTTGCCGTACACGCCGAACCAGTCGCTGCTGACGCCTCCCATCAGTGCGGCGCTCGCCGTGCCGAAGGCCCCCAGCTTGATGAACTCCCTGCGCTTCACGAAGCCTTCTCCTCTTCGAATTCGGAGGGGTCGGTGTTGAACCGCTCCCCGGTCTCCGGGTGCACCCAATGGCAGACGGCCGCCATCAACTCGCGCGCCACCGGACCGCTGAGCTGCAGCCGGACCTCGTGTCCGCTACGGGCCGCTTCGATCAAGCCGATGTCACGGAGCATCGCCAGGTGCCTCGCGATCGTGGACTGCGGCCAGCCGAGCTCCTCTACGAGCTCCTTTTGTGTGCAGACACGCCCTTCAATCAGCTCACAGGCAATCCGCAGCCGCGACGGGTGTGATAGGGCCTTGAAGATCGTGGAGGCGCGACGCAGATCGGCGGGATCGTGTTTCATCGGGGGATCTCCTGCAAGACATCGAGTTATCCGGATATCCGGATTTATCGATATTTATATACCCGGATCCGAGTAGCGTCAACCTCGTTTCGGGCCACCGGCAGGGACCGGGATTCCGATCGCCTCGAAGGGCGTCAGCGGCCGGCGCGCGCCGCCCGTGCCACGTCGAATCCGAAGTACGGCGTCGAGCCGCCCGGCGCACCGGCGCCGCCGGCCGGGTGCACACCACCGTAAGCGTCGACGAGCAGGAGAGCCACGTCATCCGCTGCCAGAACGGCGGCGATCACGACGTCGAAGCCGAAATAGGGGGGCGACGGTAAGATCGCGGCCGGGAAGCCGCCGCGATGCACGCCGCCGAGCCCGTCAACCACGTAGTAGCGATCGCCGGACGCAACCAGCTCGAGGTCGCGGGCGATATCGAAGCCGAAATAGGGCGTCGCCGGAACGATCGCCGTTGCACTCCCCGCGGCATGGACGCCGCCAAACCCATCGAGCACGTAAACGGCTCCGTCTGCCGCCGCGTCGACGTCGCGGACGATGTCGAACCCGAAGTAGGGCAAGCCGTGAGCCGGCTCGGCGCCGTTTCCCTCGAGGATGCCGCCGAACCGATCGACGACGTAAAACTTGCTGGTTCCCGGCACGACCGCAATCGCAGCGGCAGCGTCGAACCCGAAGTAGGCCGTCGAAGGAGTCGGTGGCTGCTCCCCGCCGAACGCGTGCACGCCGCCGTACCCGTCCAGAACCAGGCCTTTGCCCGGCCCGGTCAGCGCCAGATCCCGGGCAATGTCGTACCCGAAGTACGGCGGCAGGTTCGCCGGCGGCGCCGCACCGTCTCCCGGGTGCAGCCCACCGAACCCGTCCAGCACGTAGTAAGGAATCTTCGCGCCCGACGGGTAGGAGTGCGCCGCGATCATGCGGTCGTCCTGCGCCGTAAGATCTGCGGGCGCCGCGCCGCGCCCGCTGCAGCACTGCCAGAACATGACCGCCTCGGAGAGGCTGGTATCGGGGCTGTCGAACGCGGCGGAATGGCCGAAGCCGATGCTGTGCCCGATCTCGTGGACGGCAATCTCGGTGTAGTTGTCGACGTTCCAGATGCCGCAACCTCCCCAACCGTCGGCGAACACGACCTTCGAAGACACGATGGTGTGAAACGACTCGCCACGGGGACCGATGTGGGAACCCTGCGTGCAGTAGCCGCCGACGGCCAACGTACCGGCGCAGCTTGCCGGCGGGCTGAGCTCGCCCGCGGGGTCTTCGTTGACGATGCGGTTGATGCCGCAGCCGGAGAACCCGACGGCGATGTCGCTCGTGCCGGCGGCGGCGAGGAGGATGTTGTTGGTCGTGTGCCGCCACGCGGACATGGCGTTCTCCAGGGCCGTCACGTGGCCCGGGATCGAGGCCGGTGGCGTGGAGTCGACGAGATACGCCAGAGCCCGCGGGAACGCCGTGGTTCGCGCCGGGGCGCCGAGGTAGGTGAACCCCGGTGCCGGCGCTTCAATCCGCGCAGCCGCGAGCTCCGCCGGACGGGCGACGATCGGATGCGGCAAAGGCGCCACGCCGGCTGCAGCGGCAGCAGAAATCGTATCGACGATTTCGCTCAGCGGCCGGGCGTCGGGCCTCGCGACGTGCACGGTGCCCGTAGCCGGGCTGGCGACGCGAACCCTGTGTGGGTGGTTGCCCCAGTCGCGCAGAGCTACGGCTTCGCCGGTGGTCGCATCGGTGGTCACGCGGAACTTGCCCATGGCGTGTTGATACGTGCGAAACGTCCCGTCGCCGGCCTGCTCGAGAAACACCAGCACCCGCTCACCGGCTACGTAGGCGGGGGAGCCGTAGGCAATCACCTGGGTCTGTCCAACGCGCCCGCCGAGCTCCCGCAGCACGATCACCTCGGGCATCTCGGGCGGACCACTGAGCTTACGGTCCGCGGTGAGGGTCACGTAGGTGTGGATACGGCCGTCCGGCGCCCTGGCACTTTCTACGGAGCGAACCGTGGCCAGCCAGGCTCCGTGCGACGCGGCCGCGAGCTGCGCGTCCCCCATGAGCACGAACGTCGAGGCCTGTACCGGTGGCGCAACGGCCAGCACGACAGTCGCTACCACGAGCAGTCGCAACAATCCTGAGAGAACCGCCTCCCGTTCCATGTCCGCACCTCACCCACGCACCGGTCCCCGGCTGTCAGGGTCATTACGACACTTCCGCGGCCTGATCCAAAGCCGAATCGTGCGGCTATCGGGAGCGCGGCAGCGTGTGGCTG
>CBDUAS010000396.1:0-4392 GCA_965365185.1 uncultured bacterium
CAGCAGTACCGTGAGCGCGGTCATCACCGCCGGCGTTCCCGGCGCCGGCGCCGCGAAGGACACGGCGCAGGCCAGCGCCAGCGGGGCGCCCAGGCCACGCACCGGCGCCGCTCCGGCCTCAGCCGCCAAGCCGGCGTACTCGCCCCAGGCAACGAAGAGAAACACCGCCAGCACGAGAACGAAGACGTACGGCGGAAGCAGCAGAGTTGCGGCGAGCACCGCCAGCAGGGCGGCGGCCGTGAGGACGCGAATCAAGGTTCGACGTGCCCGGCGTCGCGCGTGACGCCTCCGTATCGGCGCTCCCGGCCCTGGAAATCGGCGATCGCCTGCAGCAGGTCCGTACGCCGAAAGTCGGGCCACAGCTTCTCGGTAACCCAGATCTCCGAATAGGCGATCTGGTAGAGGAGGAAGTTCGAAACGCGCAACTCACCGCTGGTGCGGATCAGCAGATCTAGCTCGGGAAGGTCGTGCGTGTACAGGTACTCGCTCAACTTCTCCTCGTTCAGTGCCTCCGCATCCAGCCTGCCTGCCTGGATGTCCCGGGCGGCAGCGCGCAGCGCGTCGACGATTTCCGTGCGACCGCCGTAGTTGAGCGCAATGACGAACCGCAAGCCCGTGTTGGCCGCGGTGGCGCGCGTGGCGTGCGCGATGTCCCGCTGCACGTCCTCGGGCAAGCCGTCGAGCCTGCCGATGGCGTTGAAACGGATCGAGTGTTTCAGCAGCGTCGGCAGCTCGCGCGCCAGGTACTCCTTCAGCAGCTCCATGAGCGCGTCGATCTCCCCGCGCGGCCGCTTCCAGTTTTCCACCGAAAAGGCGTACAAGGTCAGGGCGCCGAGCCCCGCCCGCGCGGCCGTCTCGACCGCCTCGCGCACCGCCGTGATGCCGGCGCGATGACCCTCGACGCGCGGTAGCCCACGCTCGTTGGCCCAGCGTCCGTTGCCGTCCATGATGATCGCCACCTGCCGCGGCAGCTCCGACCAGTCGATCTCTTCGAGCAGCTCCGGCGCGCCCGGAACGTCGGCGACGTACGCCACGAGGTCGGCCGGCGCCGCGCAACGACCGGCGTGGACCCGTTGCCTCATGGGGCGGTCTGGCCGCCGTACCCGTACGGGTGGGCCTCGCGCCAGCGCCAGGCGTCGGCAAGTGTCTGCCGGATGTCGGCGGCAGCGCTCCAGCCGAGCTCACGGGCGGCACGGCTCGGGTCCGCGACCAGGCAGGCGGGATCGCCCGGTCGCCGAGGAGCGATTGCAGCGGGGATTTCCTTGCCGGTCACCTCGCGAGCCAACTCCAGCATCTGCAGAACGCTGTAGCCATGACCGGTTCCGAGGTTGTAGATGTTGCCCGGCTTGCCGGCGGCGAGATGCTCCAGCGCAGCGATGTGCGCCGCAGCAAGGTCGAGAACGTGGATGTAGTCGCGCACACCGGTGCCGTCCTCGGTGGGATAGTCGTCGCCGAACACAGAGACGTTCTCGCGGATGCCCAGCGCCGCGTCGAAGAGAATCGGAATCAGGTTGCTCGCCGGCTTCTTGTCCTCGCCGATGGATCCGTCCGGGTGCGACCCGGCGGCGTTGAAGTATCGCAGCGCCACGGCGCTCAACGGCAGGGCGGCCTCGTAGGCTTGTAGCGCCAAGTCGACGGCGAGCTTGCTGGCGCCGTAAGGGTTGACCGGGCGTGGGCAGACGCTTTCGTCGATGGTCTCCACATCGGGCGCGCCGTACACGGCACAGGTCGACGAATGCACCAGGTAGGGGATCTCGCGCTCGACCATCCAGTCCATCAGCCGCAGGCTGTCGCGTAGATTCGCGCGATAGTAAAGCTGCGGGTCGTAGACCGATTCCTCGACGGAGCATTTGGCCGCCATGTGCATGACCGCGTCGGGCTTCACGTCAGCCGCGGCGGCGTCCAGCACCTCCGGATCACCACAACCGCCGACACACAGCTCGACGCCGTCGGGAAGAGTCTCGCGGTGGCCGGACGAAAGATCGTCCACCACCACGACGCCGTGGCCGGCTTGCAGCAGTGCTCTGACGAGGTGGCTACCGACGTAGCCCACGCCGCCGGTGACAAGGATGTGCATAGGGCCTTCTCAGAGGTGCACGGGGGCTTGCGCGATGATCTTGCCGTACAGCGGATTCGGGAGCCGTAGCTCAGAAGATCCGCAGTTTAGCACGCGTCCGACGATCTACACGCCGTATTCGACCCGCGCCAGAAAGAGGCCTTGCGGCGGTGCTTTGACCATCGGCAGATGGCCCACGGCGTTGCTCGCCATCGCTGCGACGTCATCCGGTGTTCGCCTTCCGTAGCCGACCTCCAGCAAGCTCCCGACCATGCCGCGGACCGCGTGACGCATGAAGCTGCGGCTCTCGACGGTGAACACGATCAGCCGCCCGCTGTGCACCTCGAAGCGGTCGACGGTGCGGATGTCGCGGTCGCCCTCCGGCTGCGAGGCGAACCCCCGCTGGCAGATCGGTCCGGTAAGTTGCACGGCCGCCTCACGCATCGTCTCGAGCTGCTGCAGACGCGGTCGGTGCCAGGCGAACGGCGACAGGAACGGCGAGGCGACGGGCGCCGGATCGACGTAATACCGATAGGTCTTGCGCCGGGCCGAAAAGCGAGCGTGAAAGTCGTCGTCGACGTGCCGGCAATCAACGATGCGGATGTCCTCCGGCAGCATGCGGTCGAAGGCGCGTTGCCAGCGATGTGGCGGCAAGGAGCGCGAAGGGTCGAAGTGACAGACCTGGCCGAGGGCGTGGACGCCCGCGTCCGTGCGGCTCGCGCCCGTGACTTTGATCTTCTCCTCGCACACGCGGGCGACGACATCCTGGATCGCGCCTTGAATGCTCGGGGCGTCGGGCTGCGCTTGCCAACCCGCGTAGCGCGTCCCTCGATACGACACGGTCAGTCGAATACGCATGGGTTGTTCATGCTACCGCGCAGGATGCGACCTCGGTGGGCGTTGGGTATCCTTCAGGCATGGCACTACGCACCCTCGTGAAGTATCCGGACCCCGGCCTGCAGGAGCAGTGCGCGCCGGTGGAGGAGTTCGACGAAGACCTGCGCCGGCTCGCTGACGACATGGTCGAGACCATGCGGGCGGAATCGGGTATCGGTTTGGCGGCGCCGCAGGTCGGGGAGGCCGTGCAGCTCACCGTCGTCGACCTGTCCGCCGGCACCGATCCGGATCAACTCATTCGCATCGTCAACCCGCACGTGAAGCTGGAGGAGGGCGAGCTGCGCGAAGAAGAGGGCTGCCTGTCGTTTCCCGAGGTCATCCTGACGGTGCCCCGCCCGGCCCGCGTGGTGGTCTCGGGCCAGGATCTCGAGGGCAACGACGTGGAGATCGAGGCCGAAGGCCTGCTCGCCCGGTGCTTGCACCACGAGATCGATCATCTCAACGGCGTGCTGTTCATCGATCGGGTCAGCCCCTTGAAGCGCGACATGACCCGGCGGCGGATCGCCAAGCGAATTCGCGCGGGAGACTGGTAGCCGTTGCGCGTCCTGTTCATGGGGACGCCCGCGTTCGCCGTACCCACGCTTCGGGCCCTCACCGCGGCGCACGACGTCGTCGCCGTGGCTACGCGCCCCGACAAGGGTAAGGGGCGCGGTCGTCGGACGGCCTTTTCGGAGGTCAAGGAGTGGGCGCTCGCGGCCGGCCTGGCCATCGAGCAGCCGCGCACGTTGCGCGACGCCGCAGTGCAGGCGCGCCTTGCCGACTACGCCGCCGAGGTGATCGTGGTGGCGGCGTACGGCCTCATCCTGCCGCCGGAGATCCTGCAGATGCCGCCGCTCGGCTGTATCAACGTGCACGCTTCGCTGCTGCCCCGGCATCGCGGCGCTGCGCCCGTCGCCTGGGCCATCCTCAGCGGCGACGCCGAGACCGGCATTACGACGATGCAGATGGACGAGGGGCTCGACACCGGGCCGATGCTGCTGCGCCGGCCGCTGTCGCTGGGCCCGCGAGACACCACCGGCGTCGTGACCGAGAAGCTCGCGGCCATCGGCGCGGAGCTGCTCGTCGAGACGCTTGCGGGACTGGAAGCCGGTTCCATCGTCGCCCAGCCGCAACCTGCCGAGGGCGCCACGCTGGCGCCGAGCCTGAAGAAGGAAGACGGCGTCGTGGACTGGGGGGCCGCCGCGACGACGATCGACCGACAGGTGCGCGCACTGCAGCCGTGGCCGGGCTCGTTCACCTTCCGCGATTCCGAGCGGCTGGTGCTTTGGGACGTGCGGCCGCTGGCTGCGTCGTTCGACGCCGCGCCGGGAACGGTGGTGGATGCCGGTGGTGACGGCATTCGCGTCGCATGCGGCGAGGGCAGCGTCGACATCCTGGCACTGCAGCGGGCCGGTGGACGCCGGCAGGCGGTAGCCGGGTTCCTTCGCGGCCGGCCGATC
>CBDUAS010000397.1:0-4390 GCA_965365185.1 uncultured bacterium
CGCCGCCATTCGAGGAGATGTAGCGCTGCCAAGCACCGCTTTCCCACCGCTGCAGGCCCTTTTCGGTCGTCAGCCACAACGAGCCGGCGCCGTTTCCCCAGAGCCGTATCGAGTCCTCGTCGCCAAAAGCCCGGAGCCTCGGCGTCACCCAGCGAAAACCTCTTCCGTCGTAGATCAGCGCCTCCATGACAGCATCCTGGTCGATGCTCGCCAGGACGAAGACCTGTCCGGGCGCGCCCTTGGTCACGGTAACGGCGTCGAAAGTCCTGCCGTCGAGGGAAACGTCGATCTGCCGGAACCCGCCGCGCCCGCCCTGATACAGGCGTCGACCCGAAACCGCAACGATGCCGTCGGCGCCGAGGGCGGCGATCGCCGTCGGGACTCGCTCCGGAATGCCATCGCTGGCACCCAGGGCGGTCCAGCGATAACCGTCATAAAAGGCCAGACCGCGGTTCGTCGCCACCCATGCGGTTCCGTCAGCGGTTTCGACGAGAGCGTGCGCCGAATCGGACGGCAGGCCCGAATCGGTGGCGAACGTCGTCCAGCGCCAGGCTTCTTCGAATGATGCCGCGAGATCGGGGCTCGGCGCCGGCTCGAGCGATTGCAGTGCCAGGGCCCCGCCGGGCATCTCCAGGAGCGCTGCCGACGCTGCAAGCAATACCAGCAGTCCCCGGCTGAACCCGCCGCCGCAACCACTCCGCTCTCGCACCGGCTTTCCCTCTCGCTCGTGTGGCGAAAAAGGGAGTATAGTTTGAACAGCGCTGGGTTTGTCGCGACGAGCGGCCTGGCGAGGCCCGAAGCCGACCGGCACTGGAAGACATGAAGACCGCGTCGACAAGCGAGATACCGTTTCAGCTCGGGGTATCGCTCGAGGACCTGCCGATGAACGACGGGGTCGACACCAGGGTGCTGAGGCCCGGCGATTGCGTCAGTATCCGCACCTTGAACTCGGTGTATACGGTGCGCCTCGATCAGCCGGACCGTGGACGCGGTGTCGCCGTCGGTGACGGCGAGTTCATCAACGAGGAAGCGCGGACCAGCCTCATCGGCGCGACGCTCACGGGTCGTGGCTCCATGGTCAAGGTCGGCTGGGTGCTCCTCGGATTCAAGTTGGTGCTGTCGATCCCGGGTGGCGAGCTGCTCACCTCTCGGGTCCAAGGCATCGAGATCAACGGCAAGCCCCTGGTTCCGGCGGCAGCCGGGACACACTAGTGAGCGGCCGCAGCGGCCCGATCTTCGCGTCAGCAATTCTGCTCTTGGTCCTCCTCCCGGGGCTGGGCTTGTTTCCTGCCGCGGCGCCGTCGGATCTCTCGCCCGTTCGCCGCCCGCAGAGAGCCGACGGTCTGTACGCGCAGTTCCGCACCACCCGCGGGGAGATCGTCGCCCGCCTCGAATACGAGAAGACGCCGCTGGCGGTGGCGAGCTTCGTCGGTTTGGCAGAAGGCACGATCGCCAACGAGGCCTTCGCGCCGGGCGAGGCGTATTACGACGGCTCCGTGTTTCACCGCGTCATCGAGGGCCACGTCATCCAGGCCGGGATGCCCGCTCCCGATCGCAGCGACGCGCAGGGGCCTGGCTACACGTTTCCCAACGAGATCCACGCCGACCTCAGCCACGATCACGCCGGCGCGCTCGGCGTCGCCAACGGCGGACCGCACACCAACGGCGCCCAGTTCTACATCACGCTGGGTGACCGCTCCTACCTCGACGGTGACTACATCGTTTTCGGTGAAGTCGTTGCAGGCATGGATGTCGTCGAAGCCATCGAACAGGGCGACGTGATCGAGAGCGTCCGCATCGAGCGCTTGGGCGACGCTGCGCAGGGGTTTCGCCCGGACACTACGGCCTTCGAGACGATGGTGGAGAAGGCACGCGTTCGCGTCGCCGATGACTCCCGAGACCGCCGGAGCCTGGAGCGCCGGTGGGTCGGTCTCAACTTCGACCTCGGCGGCACGATGCCGGCCCTCGATCGGGTCCTCCGGATTCCCCGAAGGCTCGGTCGCGGCGGACTCGTTGCCGGCGGCGACCGGGTCGCTGTTCGCTATGCCGGCATCGCTCTCAGGTACCGCGGCCACATGCTGGGCGCGCGCGGCGCGGTCTTCGAAGAAATCCGGTTCGCCAGCTCGGCGGAGGGCACGCCGCAAAGGGACAACCTGGATGGCGTCGTGTTCGAATACGTCGTCGGCGAATCGAGCGTGACGCCGGGATTCGACGAGGTGATTGCCGAAATGCGCCCCGGTGGCCACGAGATTGCTGTGGTGTGGTCGCACCTTGCTTACGGTGCGCGTGGGTTCTACGGGCCGAACCGGCCGGGCCGGGAACGCATGGTGATTCCGCCCGACACGATGGTGGTTTATGCCATCGAGGTACTCGAGCAGTGACGTGCACCGTTGGCGCAGTTTTTGCCGCGTTGCGGTAAAGAGAGGTTAGCTAGCGAAGGACACATCTAGAGGAGGTCGCGATGGTTTGGGAGCTGCCCTGGCAGTGGTTCTGGGTGATCCTCTCCGCGTTTCTCATCGTCGGGGAGATCTTCACCGCCGGCTTCTTCATCCTTCCGTTCGGCATCGGCGCCGCGGTCTCCGCGGCGCTGGCGTTCATGGGATTCGGTTTGGCATGGCAATGGGCGGCCTTCCTGGTCGTTTCCGTTGCCCTGCTGCTGCCGCTGAAGCGATTTGCCGACAGCGTCACCCCGGACTCCGGCATCGGCGTGGCGGCGGATCGGGTCATCGGCAAGGTAGGGCTGGTGCTCGAGACGGTGCAACCGCACGGCGTCACCGGGCGCGTGCGGATCGGTAGCGAGGAATGGCGCGCCGCATCGGAGAGCGAGGAGACGATTCCCGAGGGCGCCAGCGTGACGGTTCAGCGCATCGACGGCACGCATTTGGTCGTGCGCCCGCGCGAGAACGCTGCGGACACTCGGGGCGCAGGAGGTTCGCAATGATCGTCACAGCCGCAGCTGTCCCCCTGGCCTTCGGATTTCTCGCTGTCGCCGTCGTTCAAACTGCAAGGGGAGGTAACCGATGAGTGGAACCGTCATTCTGCTGATGGTAATCGGGTTCGTCATCATCGTCCTCGCTGCAACGGGCGTGCGGGTCGTGCGACCGTGGCAGAAGGGCGTGGTCGAGCGACTGGGCAAATACCTGCGTACGGCTGACAGCGGCATCACGCTGATCATCCCGATGCTCGACAGCATGACCAAAGTCGACATGCGCGAGCAGGTGGTCGACGTGCCGCCGCAAGAAGTCATTACGCGCGACAACGTCGTGGTTACGGTCGACGCCGTGGTCTACTACGAGGCCACCGATCCGGTGAAGCTGATCTACAACGTCGCCGACTTCTACACGGCGGCGACCAAGCTGGCGCAAACCAACCTGCGTAACGTCGTCGGCGACATGGCACTCGACGACACGCTGACCTCGCGCGAGAAGATCAACGCCGAGCTGCGCAAGATCCTCGACGAGGCCACCGACAAGTGGGGCACGCGCGTCGTGCGCGTAGAGATCCAGCGCATCGACCCGCCGCGGGACGTGACCGAGGCGATGCACCGGCAGATGAAGGCCGAGCGCGAGCGCCGCGCCATGATCCTCGAGGCCGAGGGTGACAAGCAGGCGAAGATCGAGCGCGCCACGGGTGACAAGCAGTCGGCCATCCTACAGGCCGAAGGCCAAGCGCAGGCCATCCGCGAGGTCGCAGATGCACAGAAGTACGAGAAGACCACGGTCGCCGACGGCGAAGCCGAGGCGATCCACAAGGTCTACGGCGCCATCCACGAGGGCGACCCGACGAACGACCTGATCGCCATCAAGTACCTCGAGGCCCTGGCGGCGATCGCCGACGGTCAGGCGACCAAGATCTTCTTGCCGGTCGAGGCAACGGGCGTGATGGGTAGTATCGGCGGCATCGCCGATTTGTTCACCGCCAACGGTGGACCGGATGCGGGCAAGGAAGCCGATCCCGCGCCCGTCGCGGCGCCGGAGACGCACCGATACGGTAGCTACCAGCGCGTCAAGGAGAGGGCCGAGTAGCGACCGTCGGCGTGGTCCGTGCGTGCGATGCCTATCCCGGGAGTCTCTACGCTCGTCGAGACGTGACAACCCCGCCTGGCTCGCCATGTCGTAGGCCGTGCCCAGCTCCGCACCAAGAAGACGGCGACCGATGTCGGCATACCTGTCCGGTTCCTGGAGCACGCGGCCGGCGGGGCGGTACTGATCCATCAGGTTGAGGTAGGTGGCGGCGCCGAGGGTGTCTGCCAGCCAGGTGAAGATCGCCCGACTCTCGTCGAGCAGGCCAGGCATCACGAGGTGACGCACGAGCACCCCGCGACGCGCCAGGCCGCTGTCGTCCAACTGCAGCGGCCCGACCTGGCGGTGCATCTCGGCGATGGCCCGCC
>CBDUAS010000398.1:0-4383 GCA_965365185.1 uncultured bacterium
CCGGCGAGGAGCCGGCGGCCGAGGTCACGGTCGCCGAGGACGCCGGTGTCGCGGACCTCGGATTGCGGGTCAGCGACTTGGACCCCCGCCTACGCCACCAGTACCGCCTCGACGACACTCTTGACGGTGTGATCGTCACGGCAGTGGATCCCCGCGGCGCCGCCGCGCGCAAGGGGCTGCAGCCCGGCGACGTGATCGTCGGCGTCGATCGGCAGCCGGTGGACAGCGTGACGGCTTTCGATCGGGCGATCGGCGAAGCCTCGTCCGGCGACGCGGGCTTCGTGGTGCTGCAGGTGCTCCGGGACGGCGACAGCCGGTTCGTGGCCCTTGCTATCGACTGAGGCGCAAACGCAGCATGACCGTCTCGCCGGCGCCGCCGGACGCCGCAGCGGGACACCTCTCGGGGGCGGGCGTTACGCTCGCCCCCGAGCTCGTTTTCGTCCTGCTAACCTGATGTCCGATGCGACTTCTCGTAATCGAAGACGATCAAGAAACCCTCGAGTACATCGCCAAAGGGTTGCGCGAGGCTGGCCACGTCGTCGATCGCAGCAGCGATGGGAAGGACGGCCTGTTCATGGCCCTGGAGGGAGACTACGACGTCATCGTCGTGGACCGCATGCTTCCGCGCCTCGACGGGCTGTCGGTGGTGCAATCCCTGCGCGGTGCCGGCGACCAAACTCCCGTGCTCATCTTGAGCGCGCTCGGCGAGGTCGACGACCGTGTAGAGGGTCTGCAGAAGGGCGGCGACGATTATCTCCCCAAGCCGTTCGCGTTCTCCGAGCTCGTTGCTCGCCTCGAAGCGCTGGTGCGTCGCGGCGAGGCGGAGCCCGTCGTCACGCGCCTGCAGGTCGCCGACCTGGAGATGGATTTGCTGGCGCGAACCGTGTCCCGCGGCGGGCGGACCATCGAGCTGCAGCCGCGCGAGTTTCGCTTGCTGGAGTACCTGATGCGTCACAGCGGCCAGGTCGTCACCCGGACGATGCTGCTGGAGAAAGTCTGGGATTATCACTTCGATCCGCAGACGAACGTCATCGACGTGCACATCAGCCGCCTGCGCCGCAAGATCGATCGCGATTTCGACTTGCCACTGCTGCAGACGGTTCGCGGCGTCGGGTACGCCTTGCGACCGCCTGCATCGGCGGCCGACGACGAGAAGGACTGAGCGTGCGAAGCGCAGCGATCATCGCCCCGACACGCGTAAGCCATTGGTGCGGTTCGCCGGACGGGGGCGATCCATGAGCGCGCACGACACTACGGTGGGCGCCTGGACCCAGAGCGTCGCCTTCCGGCAGGCGCTGTTCTACGCGGTCATCTTCGGCGTCTCCGTCGTTGTCCTGTTCGGATTCCTGTACTGGTCGACCGCGGGCTACATGTTCCGGCAGGTGGAGGCTGCGGTCGAGGCAGAGATCCGGCTGCTGAACGAGCGCTACCGCAATCAGGGGCTTGCCGGGCTCACGGCGCTGATCCGTGACCGCCTGTCGCGGCAACCGGCGGGGCCGGAGGTCTACCTGCTGGCGGGACCGGACTACCGTCCGCTGGTCGGCAACCTCTCCGGATGGCCGGCGGCCGACGCCGACGAGAACGGATGGGTTCGTTTCCGTCTGGAGGAGCAACGCGGCGAAGACACGGAGGTGCGCTGGGCATCCGCAAGGGTGTTCGCGTTGCGCGGCGGTTTCAACCTGCTCGTCGGTCGCGACATGCAGGAGCTCGAAGCCATCCGCGAGACCATCGTGCGCACGCTGGCGTGGGGACTGGGCATCACCGTCGTCATGGCGTTGGCCGGCGGTGCCATGATGGGGCGTAGCATGAGCAATCGCGTCCGCCACATCAACGACGCGATTCGCCGCATCATGGCAACCTCAACCGGATGCTCGACCGCATCGAGGGGCTGATGGACGGGGTCCGCCAGGTCTCCGACAACATCGCGCACGATCTCAAGACGCCGCTGGCGCGACTGCGTAACCACCTGGAGGAGCTACAACAGAGCTTGGCGGGTGATCGGCCGCCGATGGATGCGTCGCGCGTCGCCGCTGCGGACGCATTGCGCGAGGCGGACGCCATCCTCACGACGTTCGGTGCGTTGCTCCGGATCGCCCGCATCGAGGCCAGCGCCCGCCGTGAGAACTTCGCCCGGGTGGATCTGGAGGGATTGCTGCGGGATGTGGCCGATCTCTACGAGCCGTTGGCGGAGGAGCGGGGACAGCGGCTTGCCGTCGATATCGGCTCCGGCGGCGAGGTCCTCGGCGACCGCGACCTGCTGTTTCAGGCGCTGGCGAACCTGCTGGACAATGCGATCAAGTACGCGCCCGCAGACGGTCGCGTGGATCTGTCGTTGAAAGATGCCGGCGGTGCCGTCGTGACGGTCAGCGACGATGGGCCCGGCGTGGCTCCCGGCGATCGCCAAAAGATCTTCCGGCGCTTCTGGCGGGCCGATGACAGCCGCTCGACGCCGGGGAGTGGTCTTGGCTTGAGCCTCGTCGAGGCCGTGTCGAAGCTCCACGGGGCAACGATGGAGCTTTCGGACAACGCGCCGGGGCTCCGCTTTACGCTGCGCTTTCCGCCGGCTACTTCGCCGCCGGAGGTTTGAGCGGCGTCCAGCGCAACTGCACCGTGCCGCGGAAGCGCTCGCTCTGCGGCGCGTACCCGACTGAGGCAGCGACCTTGAGGTCCTGCGCGGTGATGCCGAACTGCGCGTCGATTGCCTCGGTAACACCGTCCTTCATCATCAGATCGCCGCCCACCCACACCGAGTCGCTGAGGTACGACACCATCTCCGCCTCCAGCAGGCGCTCGGTGTCGAGATCGACCTCGCCGAGGCGGGCGCCGTAACCTTCGACCAGCCAGGCCAGGGGATCGTTTTCCGGGTACATCGGGCTACGTATGTTCACGCCGTCGTCGCCGAAGACGTCTTCCTCCGGAACGAGCCGCAAACGCTCGAATCCGGTGTATGTATCCGACCCGTCGCGGACGCTGCGCCCATAGATCACCTGGTGGGAGGCGCCGTTGCCGTCGACGCCGCCGCTGGTCTCGTACCGCAGCACACCGCGAAGGATGTTCGCCAGCTTCTTTCCCGTATCGGCCGACCAGCCGAAACCCCGGCGGTCGTGGCGAAAAGCGGCGACGATGTCGATCGCATCGACGTAGTGCCACAGCCGCAGGTTGGCGCCGCGACGACGGTTGTCGCCCACCCAACTGGCGGAAAAGCCGAATCCCTTGCCCTTGCGCTTGCCGTATTGGATCCCGGTGTGGAGCAAGCCATCGCTGCCGCCGCCGACGTCGAAGGTGAAGCCACGGAACTTCTGGTTGAGCTTCACCTCCCAGTCGGTCTGCGAGCCGGCCACACGGGTATCGACGGAGAGCTTCGTCGACGCGACCGGCTCGAAGCGCCCGGCGAACACGTTGGAGAGCGCCCGGCCTTCGCGAAACGTATTCGTGAACCCGAGCGAGTAGCGGGTGTGCGAGTAGGTGGCGATGTCGGTGATCTGGGAGCCGCCGAGCAGGATCTTCGACTTGTTACGGATATCGAGCTTCTGGGCGACGGCAATGTCCGCTCCGCCGACGGCGGCCGCCAGCGTCACGACGCCCACCGCGATCCGGATGGGGTGCGTGAGCTGCGCTGTGCCTGAGCGTTGCAGCATGGGGGCGTGGTCTGTTCGGGCCTTCCTATCTTGTACCGCCCCGCCGCGGATGAGTCGACCCTTACCTGTCACGAGAGCATAGCAGAGGCGCCATCCTGCACACACTTGACGAGTCGTGGCCAGCGGCCCGTCGCCCGGGCGGCCGGCTCGAGGGCTATTGCCCGGTGAAGATCGGGGCCAGCAGGTTGTCGACGGGAGCGAAATCGTCGGTGAGGATCAGCCCGCCACCGCGCTCCAGAAGCGTCGGCATGTCGCCGCCCAGCTCCCCGTCCTCGGCGTACGCGAACAGCACCCCTTCGAACTCGTAGTCGTTGTCGTGCTGTCCGAGGTCGTGAAGGCCGAGGGCCCGGTTCGAACACGCAACGATGAACGTGTCGCGGTCGTCGGTGGGCCCGTCGGACGAGCTGGAAAACACGTAGACGTACGGGAAGCTCTGCATCGCGGTGTTGACGAAGCTGCCCAGGAATCGCCCCAAACCCGGGCGATAGATGTCGATGATGTTGATCATGTACACACCACCGGGGCTGAGCAGGGCGCGCAGGTCCGCGGTGAACTCACGGGTCGTCAGGTGATAAGGCACGCTCAGGTCATTGAACGCGTCGCCGAAGATGAAATCGTACGTGCCCGCGGCGCCATCGCGCAGCAGGTCATCGACGAAGTTACGCGCATCCATCGTGTGCGTGACGATCTCCGTATCGACGTCCGCCGGCAGGTAAAGCGCCCGCTGGGCAGCGAGCTTGACGGC
>CBDUAS010000399.1:0-4368 GCA_965365185.1 uncultured bacterium
CGCGCCGGGCGGCTCATCGACGCCGAGGCCGGCACGGCAACGGCCGATCAGGTGATCCTGGTGCAGGACGGGCGCATCACGACGATCGGTGATGCGGCGGACGTGTCCGTTCCTGCCGGCGCCGAGGTCATCGATCTTTCCGATCATTCCGTACTCGGCGGCCTGGTCGACACCCACAACCACCTGGCGCTGACCTACAAGCAAGATCCGGAGAGCAACTACTACTACCTGACCTATGTGATGGACTCGACGCCGTTGCGTGCCATCCAGGCGGCATCCAACGGCATGCAGATGTTGTCGTCGGGGTTCACCATCGTTCGCGACATGGGCAACAACGGCAATTACGCCGACACCGCCCTGCGTGTCGCCATCGAGCAGGGCTGGATCCCGGGGCCCACGATCATCAACTCCGGGCTCATCATCGGCGGCATGGGCGGGCAGTTCTGGCCCACGCCGGAAATGGCCCTGGATCACGACATCGTCTATCCCGAGTATCTCGACGCCGACACCCCCGACGAGATCGTCAAGGCGGTGCGCCAGAACGTCCTGTTCGGCGCCAAGGTCATCAAGATCTGTGTCGATTGCAAGCCGTACGGCTACACGGTCGAGGAGATGGAGCTGTTCGTCGCCGAGGCGGCCAAGGTCGGCATGAAGGTCGAGGGCCACATCCAGACGCGCGAGGGCGCCCGGCGCGCCATCGAGGAGGGTCTGTGGTCGCTGGCCCACGACGGGCCGCACGACGTCGAGCTGCACAAGATGATGGCCGAAAAGGGCATCTGGCGCGCCGGCACCGAGACGCCTCTGGCCGACTGGAGCCGCACCAGCGAGGCGGCGTTCGAGCGCCGCATCGAACGCCTGCGCAACGCCTACGAAAACGGCGTCAACCTGACCTTCTCCACCGATGCCGACTACTACATCCCCGGCATGACCCGCGGCGAGCTGGTGATCGACTTCATCAAGACCTGGCAGGCTGCCGGCATCCCCGACGCCGAGATCCTGAAGATCATGACGATCAACGGCTACAAGTGCTCGGAGACCTACGAGGAGCGCGGTCCGGTGAAGGAAGACCATATCGCCGACATCATCGCCGTGCCGGGCAACCCCCTCGAAGACATCGACGCGCTGCGGGACGTGCAGTTCGTCATGAAGGACGGTGTGGTATTCAAGCGCGACGGTGTGATGACGCCGGAGGCGTTCTTCCACGCCGGGCCGGTGAACGGCTGGCGGATTCGGTAACCCGGCGGGAGTCTCCATTCGTGCTACCGGGCTGTACCTCGCTCGAAAGCAGGTGGGCGAGGAGTCGGCGGTCGGATCAAACGCCGTAGAGGGGCTCGAATGCGCGCACCGAGTCCTCGGCAGTGGGAACGTGTTGCCGTTCGAGCCGGCCGGGATGGCGCAGCAACTCCGCGGCCGCGTCGATGATCTCCTGCAGCGAGCTGCATCGATAGACTCGATCGCTATCGCCGGTGTAGCCGACGTCGTAACAGACGAGGTTGAGGCCGGCAAAAAGGGCTTCGAGAAAGACGTAGCCTTGGCTCTCGTACTGCGAGGTGTGCACGAATACCTTGCTGCGCAGCATCTGCCGGAACACCTCATCGCGCGGCAAATGGCCGAGCAAGCGGACATTCCCCCGCAGCCCTTGCCGCGCGATGCGCTCCTCGAGGGCTTTCCGTTCGGGGCCGTCGCCGACGATACGGGCCTGGAGCTCCGGCAGACTCGCGACCAGAGCACCGACGACGTCGAGAAACGCCCCGTAGTTCTTCAGCGGGATGAGCGAGCCGACGCCGATCACGTCGATATCACGGCGTTGCGGTGCCTCGATCGACCCGAGAGCGGCCGTGTCCAGACCGAGCGGGATCACCCGAACGTCATCGACCGCGGTGTGCTCGGCGAGAGCCTCCGCGGCGAAGGCAGAGCCGGCCGTCAGGAGCAGCTCGTTCAGTCGCAGACGGCGAAGATAGGGATTCGCCCGCGTCGCGTCTATCCCGCCGATGCTTGCTACCTGTCTGGCTCGGTGCCGCCGGCAGACCCACTGGCCTACCAGGGTGCATTCGGTCAGCCAGAACGTGTGCAGCGCCTTCACCTCGGCGGCCCGGGCGATTGCTCGGAATACGCGGACCGCTCGCGCCCACGTCGGCAGCCGCCCCAGGTGGCGCCGGTTGCGGCCGCCGAGCGCATGCACCGTTGCTCCTTTCCAGTCGTACCGGCGGCGCACGAACGGGTACTGAAAGGCGATCACGTGTACTTCGAGGTCACGACGCGCGGCGCAAAAAGCGGCGACGTAGTTCTGAATCGCCGGCAGGCACGAGGTGTCCTGCTCGCTCTCGGGGAAACCGGGAACCATGAAGACGACGCTTGTCGGAGCGTGACCCGAGTGTGATACGGGGTGGGACGGACTCATGGTCGAAACGCCAGCGCCTCCGAGAAGTGAGCTCCGGGTGGAGTATAGAGTAGGGTTCGTCGGCCCCACCCCGGTGCTCATGTTTCGAGGAAAGACCGTGCTTTCAGCAGACCGGCCTGCGCGCCGACGTGGTGTGCTCGAGAAACTCGGGAGCGAGCGGCCTTGATGGCAGGGATGTGGGATGGCTGGCGCCGTGCCAGGGCGCGGCTCGGATTCGGCACGACGGCGCAGGACCTGGAACCGGCGGAAGCCTATCGCCTCTGGTCGGAGACCTACGCCGAGGAAATCAACGAGCTGCAGCGCCTCGAAGCTGATCTTCGGCGGCAACTGGTCGGCGAGTTGCGGGGAATGCGGACACTCGAGGTCGGGTCCGGCACCGGTCGCGTCACCCGCGACCTTCTTGCCCTCGGTGCTGTCGTCCTCGCCACGGATCTCGTCCTGGAGATGCTGCTGCGGGCGGACACGCGCACCGAAATGGAAGGTCGTGTGTGCGTTTCACGGGCCGAGGCGCTGCCGTATCGAGCGGCCTCGTTCGATGCGGTGGTGTGCGCCTTGACCATCGGACATGTCGCCGATCTTTCGAGCGCCGTCGCCTCGATGGTCGGTGTGCTGTGTTCGGGCGGGTTGCTCGTGGTGACCGGATTCCATCCGGAAGCGACCCTGCGGGGCTGGAAGCGAACCTTCGTTCACGCCGGTGGGGAGCACGCGATCGAGCAGCACGCGCACGACCTGGACGAATTCAGCCGCCTCCTGAGCGACCTCGGTTGCCCCGTCGAAGATCTGCAGGAGCGTTCTTGGCAGGGGTCCTCCGTGTTGTTCGGCCTGCGGGCCCGGAAGGCGCCCGGGAAGCCTGCGGTGAGAGCCTGACGGTGGCTCTCTTGCTTCGCAGGGCGGACTGGGCCTGCCACCGGACTGAGGGCAAGGGCGACCTGCGTATCCAGCGCGGCCGCATTACCGAGCGGGCGGATCGGTTGGAGCCTCGCCGGCGTGATCGCGTCGTCGACCTCGAAGAGCATTGGCTCCTGCCTGGTCTGATCAACGGCCATGACCACCTCGGCCTCGATCTGCTCCCGCCCCTGGGGGCACCGCCCTATTCTTCGTTCTACGACTGGGCGAAGGAGATCTACCGGCCGCGGGAAAGCCCGATCTCCGACCTGGATCGTGTGCCGATCACCGACCGGCTGGCGTGGGGGGCCTGGCGAAACATCTTTGGAGGAGCGACGACGGTCGTCCATCACGACCCCTGGCACCGGCGTGCTTTCGGGGCGCGCACCTTCCCGGTGCGCGTCGTACGGTGCGCCTGGGGGCACTCTCTCGGATTCGAGGACGACCTGCGGCGACGGTATCGGCCGGATCGTCCCTTCGTGGTTCACGCCGCCGAGGGAACCGACGTTCGAGCCGCCGGCGAGGTCGGCATGCTCGAGTCTCTCGGCGTCTTGCGAGCGAACACGGTTCTCGTCCATGCGATGGCGCTCTCCGACGAAGACATCGAGACCCTCGCGCGTCGCCGGTGCAAGGTCGTTTGGTGCCCTGCCTCGAACATGCGCCTCTACCGCCGAACCGCGCCGGTCGCACGCCTCCGCAGGGCGGGGGTCACGGTCTGCCTGGGCACCGATTCGACCATCAGCGGTGGGCTCACGCTGCTGGACGAGCTGCGAGCTGCCGCCGAGACGGGCGAGGTCGCGGCGGACGATCTCGTGGCCATGGTGACCGACGAAGCGGCAGCGGCTTTCAAGCTCGGGGACGGCCGGGGCACTCTCGGGCCCGGCGGCGTTGCCGACCTGGTCGCGATTCCGCGGCGAGGAAGCTTGGCCGCGTCCCTGCTTGCTGCTCGGAGCCGGGACCTGGCGCTGGTCCTCGTTGGTGGTGACCCCCGGTTGGCCCGGCCGGATGTCGCCGAGTCGCTGAGCCTCGGGAAGGCCAACGGCGTCATCGACGGGGCCCCGCTATGGCTCGACCCCGAATTC
>CBDUAS010000400.1:0-4361 GCA_965365185.1 uncultured bacterium
GCGCGCCGCGAGGGCGACCGCAGTCGTACCCATAGGCGTACGTCGGAGGGAGCCCCGAGCAACGCCGCCCCAAGGAGGCCGAGAGCGCCGCAGAGACAAGGCGCGCGCCGCGAGGGCGACCGCAGTCGTACCCATAGGCGTACGTCGGAGGGAGCCCGAGCAAGCGCAACGCCGTCTCTGCGGCGCTCTCGGCCTCCCTACCTCCTATTGCGGGTTGAGGCTGCCGCTACGATACCCCTCCAGATCAAGCGACACGAACGCATAGCCGAGCCCCTTGAAGATCTCGACAAAGCGGGCCGCCATCTCCGGGCTCAGCGCCCGCGGCAGCTCTCCGGGGTCGATCTCGATGCGGACCATGGCACCGTGATGACGGACGCGGTACTGACGAAACCCGAGGTCACGCAAGGCCTCCTCGCCGGCCTCGATGCGTGAAAGCACATCGGGAGTGACCTCGAGGCCATAGGCAACCCGAGACGAAAGGCATGCCGCCGCGGGCTTGTTCCAGGTGGGTAAGCCGAGGGCCTGCGAAACCTGACGAACATCGTCCTTTTCCAGCCCCGCTTCCCTGAGCGGGCTGCGGACGCCGAGCTGCTCCCCGGCGGCGATGCCGGGCCGGAAATCGACAGCATCCTCGGTGTTCGTTCCATCGAAAACGACCTGAAGGCCGCGACGGCGTGCCAAATCGGTCAACTTGCCGTACAGTTCCGTCTTGCAGAAGAAGCAGCGGTTGACCGAGTTTTCCCGGTAGTCGGGATCGTTCAGCTCTGCGGTGGCGATGACCAGGTGCGCCATGCCGAGCTCGGCAGCGAGCGCGCGAGCATCGTCGATCTGCCGGCGCGGCACCGCGGCGCTGTCGGCCGTCACCGCAAGGCTCCGCGGACCCAGCTCCCGGTGGGCGATGCAGGCAACCAGAGCACTGTCGACCCCGCCGGAAAAAGCGACGAGCGCGGAGTCGACGGAGGCGATCCGGTCACGCAGTTCGTCGTACTTCTCGCGAACGGGTGAGCTCAGTCGCGGTGCATGCAATACAGTAGGCATGGATCAACCAGGGGTGGCGAGAGGTGAAGCAGCGAAAAGAGTGTTCCAGAGGCGAGAGTAGCAGCCGCTCCGCGCCAGCGGCAACGCCCGCGACCATCGCGCTTGCGGGGCTGCTGTGTGTTGCTTCAGCCTGTGGCGGAGCCCAACCCGAAACCGATCCGCTGGCATCGATCGCCGCCCCTGTCGACGAACGAGATCGAACGCCGTCACCTTTGGCGGAGACCTGGCGACGCACGCCGGAGACGCCGCTGACGCTGCGTCCGGCGGTCGGCGAGGGTGCCGTCTATCTCGCACAGGGCGATCGACTGGCGGCCTGGGACGCTGCCGACGGCGAGACGCGCTGGCCGCCCGTGGTCTTCGAATCGGATATCAGTGCGGCGCCCGTGGCCATTGGTGACCAGGTGGTCGTCGCCACCGGCGGTGACGAGCCGCGGGTTTGGAGGATAGTCGTCCCATCGAACAACGCCGCCTGGAAGCGCCGATCCGGGAGCTCGCCAGCGACGGCGGCATCCTGGTGTACGTTGATGAGCGGGGCGTGGGACGCATCGGCGATACCGAGTGGCACATTCCACTCGAAGGGGCACGCAGCGTGACGCTGGCGCCCGAGCACTCCCTGTTGGCGGTGACAACCGCGGACGGCACGTTGACGGCGCACGACATGACGGATGGGTCCCCGCGGTGGCGCCACGATGCAGGCAGCCCGATCACGCGCCCGGTGGTTGCCGGCGAACGGGTCTTCCTGGTGGAGCGAGATTTCGGCCTCATTGCGCTGCGCGTCACCGACGGCCGGCGGCTCTGGCGGCCGCGCCTGGGCACGACCGTCGAAGGCGCGCCGGCTTTCGCTCAGGATCTGGTCTGGGTGGCGGGTTTCGATGCGCGGCTGCAGGCCTTCAAAGCGGGCAACGGTACGCTGATGGGTGATATGACCATCGATCTGTCCTCCCGCAACTACCTCGACCTCTCCAGCTACGACCCATGGGTCGTGGCCGGTCCTCTTTACGGCCCCTGGCTCGCGGTGCGCGGGCCTACGCGCGCGGAGCGACCGAACCTCACGGTGCAAGTGCAGGTGAGACAGCCGACCACGGAAGGGCGCCCGGACCTGTCGATCCCCGCAGGCGTGGGACCCGCCGGAGTGGCCGTGGTGAACGGAGACGGGTCGCTGGCATTCCTGCAGCCGCGACGTCTACGCTGACCGTCAGGAGCTCTTCCGCTTCTCCTTCAGCTCGAGAAGCACACCGCCGAGCGCCGCCGGATGAAGAAACGCGATGCGTGACCCCTCCGCACTGATGCGCGGCTCCGCGTCGACCAGCGGCACGCCCGCCGTGGCGAGGCTCTCCAGCGCTGCGCCGAGGTCCTCCACAAGGACGCAAACGTGATGCATGCCTTCGCCGCGCTTTGCGAGGAACCGTGCCACGGCGCTGTCCGGACCCATCGGCGTGATGAGCTCGAGGCGCGCATTCCCCGGAAGGCTGAGGAACGCCACCTCGACGCCCTGACTCACCACCTTCTCACGGCCCGAGAGCTCGCCGCCGAGCAGCCCGCAGTAGGTTTGCAGCGCGGCGTCGAGATCGCGAACGGCGATCCCCACGTGGTCGATCGGCCCGGGCGGCAGGATGCTCATGTTCCCAGCACCTTGGCAACGACCCGTTCGGCGGCGGTATGTGGATCGAGGTCGCCGCTGGCGATGGCGTCGACCAGCTCGTTTTCCTGCGCGTCATCGAAGCCGCGCTCGCGTGCTACCGTCAGCAGGCGCTCGCGCAGCAGCGTCAGCAGGCGCATCTTTGCCAGCGTTCGCCGCCTGGCTTCGGCCCGCCCGCTGGACAGGTACCAGCTCTCGTGCTTGGCGATCGCGTCCTTGAGCTCCTGCAATCCCTTGCTCTGTGCCGCCACCGTCCGCACGATCGGGGGTGTCCATTCGTCGTCGGCTACACGGGTGACCCAGGCGTGGAGTTGCGCCTCGGCACGGTCGGTGCCCGGAAGGTCGGACTTGTTGAGCACGAAGATGTCCGCGATCTCCATGATGCCCGCCTTGATTGCCTGAATCTCGTCACCGCCCACGGGTGTGAGCACCACACAGGTCGTGTCGGCCACCCCGGCAACGTCGATCTCGTCCTGCCCGACGCCAACGGTCTCGACGAGCAGCCGGTCGAAGCCGGCCACCGACAGCAGCACAAGGGCGTCGTACACGGCCGCCGCTAGCCCCCCCATGGCCCCGCGTGTTGCCATGCTGCGCACGTAGACTCCAGGGTCTTCGCTGTGGCGCTGCATGCGCACGCGATCGCCGAGGAGGGCCCCGCCGGTGAACGGACTGCTGGGGTCGATAGCGAGCACGGCGACGCTGGTGTCGTCCGTACGATACGCCGCCGTCATACCGTCCACCAGCGTGCTCTTTCCGGCGCCGCTCGGGCCCGTGATACCGACCACGGGCGCCGCCTGCGCCCGCGGAAAAGCGGCGCGAATCAGCTCCTCGCTGACGCCGGTGTCATTCTCGACGACGCTGATAGCGCGCGCCAGCGCCCTGCGGTCGCCCGCGGCAATCCGCTCGATCATCTCCGCCAGACCGGCGCCCGCGGTCGGCCGGGACACCAGGTCAGCCACGAAGAAGCTCGCGTGAGATGACGAGCCGTTGAATTTCGGAAGTGCCCTCCCCGATGGTGCAGACCTTCGCATCCCGGTAGAACTTCTCCACCGGATAGTCCTTGACGAAGCCATAGCCGCCGAAGATCTGTACCGCCTGCTCCGAGGTGCGCACCGCTACCTCGCTGGCGTAAAGCTTGGCAATCGAGGCGGCTTTCTTGTAGTTCTCCCCCGCGTCCTTGAGCGCCGAAGCCTGCCAGGTCAGGCAACGGGCCGCCTGGATCTCGCTGGCCATCCGCACCAACTTTGCCTGGATCGCTGGAAACGTGCCGATCGGCCGGTCGAACTGATGACGCTCGCGAACGTAGCCGAGGCAGGCGTCGAGCGCGCCTTGAGCGAGGCCGACGGAGAGCGCCGCGATGCTGATGCGTCCGGCGTCGAGGACGCGCAAGGCATCGACGAATCCTTCGTCGCGCTCGCCGAGGACGCTTTCCGGCGGTAGCTCACAATTCTCCAGAACGAGCTCTACGGTATCGCTGGCGCGACACCCCAGCTTGTCTTCCTTCCGGCCCACGTGAAACCCGGGATGATCCCGCTCCACGAGGAATGCCGTGATGCCGCGGGCTCCCTTGTCAGGGCTGGTGACCGCGTGCACGACGGCCAGCCGGGCGCGGGCACCGTTGGTGTTGAAGGTCTTGCTGCCGCTGACCACCCAGTGGCCCGCAGAGTCGTCCCAATCGGCTGTC
>CBDUAS010000401.1:0-4348 GCA_965365185.1 uncultured bacterium
CCCCCCAGCCGTAGAAGACGTACGAGGCGAGCAGCAGCAGGACGTTCTGCGACCGGAGCTCGAGCCGGCGATAGAGGAGGAAGACGACGACGAAGAAGACCGCGAATTCCCAGGAGTTGAAGAGCATCCGTCACGCCCCCGAGCTGTTCCGGACCGGCGAGCCGGTGATTCCCCGGGGCCGGCGTCGTGCGCCCTGTTGCGCATCTTAGCGACTCGGTGACGCAATCCGGAGACGAATGCGCCCCCCCCCTTCGTTCGCGCCGGGCTCCGGCGTGATGTTTAATTCCCCGCGTGTGGAAATACGACGGAAGCAAGCGCCCGCCGTTCGCCGACGAGGCGGATCGCCGATACCAGGGAGGCGATCCGCGCGTTGGAGACGGCCAGCCCGCCGACCTTCTACCTGCCGCCCACCGACATCGACCTGGCGCGAATCGTTCCCGCGCCGGGGACTTCGTTCTGTGAGTGGAAGGGCGCGGCGAGCTACTGGTCCGTCGACGCTGGAGACGATGTCCTCGAGCGGGTCGGCTGGAGCTACGGCGATCCGCTGCCCGGATTCGAAGAGATCGCTCACCATTTGTCCTTCTACCCCGGGCGCATCGAGTGCACCGTGGACGGCGTGCGTGTCGAGCCCCAGCCGGGCGGCTTTTACGGCGGTTGGGTGACGCCGGAGATCGTCGGCCCGTTCAAGGGAGAGGGCGACACGGGTTGGTGGTGAGCGGCGAGCAAGCCCGTCGTGTCGACGACCCCCGCTGCCTGTCGGCGCCGCTGAAAGGACGGTTCAAGTGACAACCGCGACCTGGAGCCTCGAAAACAAGCGTGTACTGATAACCGGGGCCACAGAGGGGATCGGTCACGCCACGGCGCAGCAGATGTTGCAGCTCGGCGCGGCGGTCTTCATCGTCGCGCGCACCGCGGAGCGCATGGAGGAACGCCTCGAGCAGTGGCGGACACAGGGTTACGAGGTGCACGGCAAGGCGGTCGACGTCGCCGAAGCCGCGGCGCGCGCGGCCTTGTTCGCCGAGATTTCGCAGACCTGGGGCCGGCTCGATGTCGTCGTCAACAACGTCGGAACCAACGTACGCAAGAAGGCAATCGAGTACTCCGCCGACGAGTTCGATTTCATCATGCGCACCAACATGATCTCGGCGTTCGATATCTGCCAGCGCGCACACCCGCTGCTCGTGCGCGGCATCGGAGGCGTCGTCGACGCGGCGCCAGAGGCCGACGCGGGAGGCGGTCGAGACGATCGGACGGCCGCACCGACGGCGTTTTCCCAGGCGGCCGTGGTGAACGTGCTGTCGGTCGCGGGCTTGACCCACATGCCGACCGGGGCGCCCTACGCGATGAGCAAGGCAGCGTTGCTCCAGTTGACCCGCAACCTGGCAGGCGAGTGGGCGGCTGACGGAATTCGCGTCAACGCCGTGGCACCGTGGTACACGCGCACGCCGCTGGTCGAAGTGCCGCTGCAGAACGAGGAGTACCGCGACCATGTGCTCGGGCGCACGCCCCTGGGCCGGATCGCCGAGCCCGAGGAAGTGGCCACGGTGATCGCCTTCCTGTGCATGCCGGCGTCGTCCTACGTGACGGGGCAGTGCATTGCGGTGGACGGCGGGTTTCTCATCAACGGCCTGTAGCGCGACGTCAGCGTCCCGAGCCCGTTTCCGCGGGCAGGCTTTCGTCGGCACCCCACTCCTGCCAGGAGCCGTCGTAGAACTTCACGTCGTAGCCGAGGTGTCGGGCGATCAGGTAGTTATAACTGGCGCGCATGCCGATCTGGCAGTAGCTCACCACCGTGGCACCGGGCGTGAAGCCGGCGTCTGCGAACATCGTCACGACCTCGTCGCGGTGCTTCAAGCGCGGGACCTCCTCGGACTCGAGCAGTTCGACGAAGTAGATGTTCCCGGCGCCCGGAATGTGTCCCTCGCGCAGGCCGCGGTTGCTCGGCCCGGCAAACTGCGACGCCGGCCGCGCATCGATCAGCGCGACGCTCGGGTCGTCGAGGCGGGCCTCGATCCAGGCGGCGTCGGCGAGAACGTCGGCGTTGATCCGCGGCGTGAAGTCCGCAGCGGTTGGTGCGGCGGGCTCGGGGCTCGTGGGGCGTCCCTCGTCGAGCCAGGCCTCGATACCCCCGTCCATCACCGAGACCCGCGGGTGGTAAAGGTAATCGAGGGTGACGAACGCCCGCGCCGCGATGTGGGCAGCGCCGCCGCCGTAAAGCACGACGTGCTTGTCGTTCGAGACCCCCACCGCTTCCAACGCGACCTCCAGCTGGTCCACGGCCGGCAGCTCCACGGCAAGGCCCTCGGAGGTCTCGATGCTGTGATAGTCGAGCGCCACGGCACCAGGGATGAACCTCTCCGGCGGGCGCATCTCCAACATGGCGACGTGCAGGATCAGGACGTCCGGGTCGTCGAGATGCTCGGCAACCCACTCGGTGCTCACGAGCACGGGAACCGCACCGGACGATTGAGCGATTGCGGTGGTGCCGACGGCAGCCAGGGCGACGAGGATCAAGACGGGAAGGTGGCGACGGATGTGCGTGCGCATCGGGTTTCTCTCCGGTTGGGAGGCGCTGCAGGACGTTCAGTACCTCGGAAGAGCTCGCCGCGGGAGAGCAGACGCGGCGAGTCGAGCGATTGTCGGGAATCCACGAGAGGCTGCCGAAGCCCCTGTGGATTGTCAACGAGAAGGTGCGTTGCCTATTCGGCGGAGAGGGCGACGATCGGGTCGACGCGGGTGGCGCGCAGCGCCGGCACCAGGCACGCGATCAGCGCCACGACCACGAACAGCGCGCTGACGCCGGCGAAGGTGAGCGGGTCGGTATTGGCCACGCCGAACAACAGCGATTCGATCAGCCGGGTGGAGACGAATGCCGTGCCGACGCCCAAAACCAGGCCGATGCCCACCAGCAACATACCGCGCTGCAGCACCCAGGTCAGGATGCGTGCCCGCGGCGCCCCGATGGCGAGGCGAAGGCCGATCTCGCGGCGTCGCTGGGCGACGTGATAGGCGAGCACGCCGTACAAGCCGACGACGGCGAGCGAGAGCGCGACGCCGGCGAAGATCGCCAGCGATCCGGTGACCACGCGGGTGCTCGACATCGAGTCGTCGATGAGCGTCTCCATCGTGATCAGCTCCGTCATCGGCAGGTTCGGATCCATGCGGCGAACGGTCTCGCGCAGCGCCGCGACGGGGCCGGCCGTGTCTGCTCCCGTGCGCATGGCCAGTCGCATCGTCCGACTCGACATCTGCGCGAACGGGAAGTACATGGTCGATTCGTTCCCCTCATACAGATTGTTGACTCTGACGTTGCCGACGACCCCGACCACCTCGGCGGTGACGGGCTCGCCGAAGTCGATGACGATGCGGCGGCCGAGAGGATCCTCGTCGGGAAAGAGCGTTGCCGCCAAGGACTCGTCGATCACCATTACCGTTGGGCTCGATGCGGTGTCGGTAGGCTCGATGGAGCGGCCCGAAACGAGCGGGATCTTCATGGCCTCGAAGTAGCCCGGGAGAACGTTGCGGGTAAATGCCAGGTCTGCCTCGCTCGCGGCTACCGGCGGCTTCGCCGCGTCGTAGACGTAGATGTTGTTTCCGGGGTCGCGAATCGGTAGCTGGCTGATCATGCCGGCGTCGACGACGCCGGGGATCGCCCGGACGCGCTCGAGCAGGTCGGCGTAGAACAGACGCACCTGGTCGCCCTCGGAATAGTCGCGGGCGTTGAGGTTGAGCTCGGCGGTGACCAGATTCTCGGCGGCGAAGCCCAGCGGTACCGCCGCCAGGCCGGACAGCGAGCGGATCAACAGGCCCGAACCGATCAGCAGAACCACCGATACGGCCACCTGCAGCACCACCAGCGCACCGCGCAGCCGGGCGCCGCGCCGCGGCTCCGTCGTGCGGCTGGTTGCCTTGAGCTGCTGGGCGACGTCGACGGGCGCCCCCTGAATGGCAGGGACGGTGCCGAACACCAAGCTCGTCGCCATTGCCGCCAGCAACGCGAAGCCGAGCAATGCCGGCGACAGGCCGAGGGCGTCGATGCCGAGCGTCGAGAGCGGCATGAGCCGCAGGAGCAGCCGCTGCAGCCAGACGGCGATCGCCAGACCCGCGACCCCGGCGGCGAGCGCGATGACGATGCTCTCGGTCAGCAACTGGCGCACCAACCGGCCGCGAGAGGCGCCCAGAGCTGCGCGCACGGCGAGCTCGGCACGGCGTGTCGAGCCACGTGCCAGCAGCAAGTTGGCGACGTTGCCGCAGGCGATCAGGAGCACCAGGCTCACGGCCGCCATCAGGAGCCAGAGGCTGACGCTCTGTTGCTGCACGAGCCGGTCGTGCAGATCGTCGAGCAGCA
>CBDUAS010000402.1:0-4329 GCA_965365185.1 uncultured bacterium
CGGAGATCTGGGCTGGTTCGGCCGCGGCCGCATGGCACCGGAGTTCGAGGAAGAGGCATTCTCGCTGGAATTGGATGCCATCTCGGAAATCGTCCAGACGACCTTCGGTCTGCACATCATTCGCGTAGACGGCCAGCGCCCCGAACAGGTCCGCTCGTTCGACGAGGTGCGCGGGCAGCTCGAGCAGAGTTTGAGCTTCGAAAGGGCCGAAGAGATCGTCGATCAGCGGGCCGAAGACCTCCGCGTGGCGGTTCTGCGACGTGCCAGTCTCGAGGAGCTGGCGGAGCAGTTCGGCCTGGACGTCAACGAGAGCCCGCTTTTCTCCCAGGCAGCGGGTTTCTCGGAGATCCTGTCGGCAGAATTCGCCCGCCAGGCATTCGCCACCGGTCGTGGCCGGGTCTCGGAGCCCATCCGCTTCGGCGACGGCTATGTCATCTTCCGCGTCGACGAGATCGTCGAGGCGCACGATCCGGTGTTCGAGGAGGTCGAGGAGGAGGTCCGCAGCGATCTCATCCAGCAGCTCGCCGCGGAGCGCGCCGCAGAGGTGGCGCTCGATCTCGGTGAGCGGCTGCGACAGGGAGAGCCCTTCAACGTCCTGGCCGAGGAAGTAGGAACCGCCGTCCGCTCGACGGAGCTCATTCCGCGGAACGGCGTGGTTCCCGAGCTGGGCCGCCAGCCGGCCCTGGTGCTGGCGGCATTCGAGCTGGGTGAGGGCGAAGCCGGTGGGCCGGTCGAGCTCGACCAAGGCCACGGTCTGTTCCGGGTCACCGCACACGTGCAGCCGGACTGGGGTCGTTTCGCGACGGAAAAGGACAATCTCCGCAACGACATACTCAACCAGCGTCGCAGCAGCCTGCTCGAGTCACTGGTCCGCGAGCTCCGCGAGAAGTACACCGTCGTGACGTATGACGACGTTCGCTCGGCAATAACCAGCTGAGGGCCCCCGGACGTCGGCGGCTGCGGTGGCGCGGGATCGAGCTTTCCGCCCGGAATGGACCCACTTGGCCCGAGAGCGCCCGTGTTGGCGTCTAGTCGAAGTCGACTTCGCCTTCGCGCTCGCGCTCCATCAGCCACTCGTCGATCCTGGCCTTCTTGAAGCGCCACTGGTTGGCGACTTTCGTCGATGGAATCGTGCCCTCGCGCGCCATCCGGTAGACGGTCGACTTGTGCACCCGGAGGTATTTGGCGACCTCGTCGAGGGTCATGATTGTTGGGCGTCGTTCAATACCCGCCTTCGTGGAGTCCGTCATAACCAGTGGTCCCGCAGAGTGTGTGTGATTGTCACTGAGTAACTAATATTTTGCAAATCTGCGATTTAGTGTAGCAGATCTGATCAATACACCAAAGCAAACACGAAAACGAAGTTGTATTAGCCAATACTTGTCTTTTGTGGCTTCTAAAGGGCGTTCCGGCCGTTTCTTCGCTGTTGCAGGTCTGTCCGGTCGTCGGGGTCCGCCTCCTTCACCCCCGTCGATTGACCGCTTTCCGCGGCTCCCCTAACATCCGGTCGTCTCAGGTGCTGCACGCGGAGAGCGAATTGAAGACCGAGCAGCTTTCGGAAAGCCTGGTTACCTGGATTCGGACCGAGGTCGAAGCCGCAGGGTGTAAGGGCGTCGTTTTCGGCCTCTCGGGCGGCGTCGACTCCGCCACGGTCGCCGTTCTTGCGCGGCGCGCGTTTCGCGACACCCACCTGGCCGTGATCATGCCGATGTATTCGGATCCGCGTGATCGAGACGACGCCATGCTGCTGATCGAGAAGTTTCGGCTCGAGCACCGGGAGATCGACCTCACGCCTGTTTTCGGCGCCTTCGCCTCCGCCCTCGAGGCGCCACCGGAGCCCGGCGCCAAAGACCTTCCGCTCAGCAACCTGAAGCCTCGCCTGCGGATGGCGGCGCTCTACTACTTTGCCGGGCGCAACCGGTATCTCGTCTTGGGCACGGGAAACCGCACCGAATTGACCCTCGGCTACTTCACCAAGTACGGCGACGGAGGCGTGGATCTGCTGCCGCTGGGACATCTCGTCAAACACGAGGTGCGAGATCTGGCCTCGTACCTCGGGGTCCCCGCATCCATCATCTCGAAGCCGCCGAGCGCTGGAATGTGGCCCGGCCAAACCGACGAGGCCGAGATCGGCTTTTCCTACGACGACCTGGATCGCTACCTCGTCGGCGGCGAGGGAAGCGAGGCGCTGGCCGCACGCGTCGAGGAGCTGCGTAGCAGGAACGCACACAAGCTCCGCATACCGAAGCTCCCCCCGGCGACGACGTGAACCCGTCGGCACAACGACATCGGCGATCGGTGGTCGACCCCGATGACTATCTGATCGACTGTTTCCGGCTGGCGCGGCGGATCTGGAACGACGGATACAGGCCCGATTTCCTCATCGGGCTTTGGCGTGGCGGCGCTCCGCCGGGCATCGTGATCCAGGAATTCTTTCGCTGGAAGGGCCACGATCCGTATCACACCGCGATCCGGACGCAGTCGCTCGAAGGCCTGCTTCTCGGCGACGGTTTCGATATCAAGGGTTTCGAGCACGTGCTCGACGTGGTGGAAGCGGAGGATCAGCTTCTGCTGGTCGATGATTTGTTCAACACCGGCCGGACGATCTACGAAGTGGTGCGCTATCTGCGCCGCACGGCCCGTCGGAATACCCCCGAGGTGAAGGTCGCAACGGTTTACTACCGACCCCGAAAGCGGGAGTTCCTCATCGGCCCCGACTACTACCTTCACGAGGTCGAGGAGCTGCCGCTGCTGCCGTATCGACTCACCGAGATGAGCGAGGATGATGCCCGCTCGCTGAGTCCGCAGCTACATCAGGCGCTGTTCGGCTGAGCGCGCCGAAGCACGCGTAGCTCGGGGGCGCTGGTAGCGCCTCAGAACTCGCCGAGCTCCTGCTGCTTTTCGAACCATTCGACGAGACGTTCCTTCTTGAAACGCCACTGGCCGGCTACCTTGTTGCCCGGAAGCCTACCCTCGCGTGCCATCCGATAAACCGTGGACTTGTGCAGACGAAGGAATTTGGCCACCTCGTCGAGCGTCATGATGGTCGGTCGCGTTTCCTGCATGTGCGTTCTCCTTCGACGTACCGGACAGTGTCCGCCCCTCCCTCCAGCTGCTCTGGAGTGAGGCACTCCCGGCAGGCGAGGGCTGTTCACGGCTGCGTACGAACAGGCTCAAGTGTTCTACTCTATGGATCGACCGCTAGAGTGTCAAGGTGAAATCCTGTGCAGAAGTGCGCTTCGCTGTGCGCAAGTGTACCGGATTGTCGGCACAGCCGTGGCCCTCGCGCGTCGCTTCGAGCCGCGAGCGACAGCGGCGAATGCGCCGCCGCCCGCTTCGGCGGCGCTCCCCCTATACTGAGCGGGTGCTCAGCCTCCACCGTCAGCGCCAGCCGGAGATCATGGATTCGCCGCATCTCGACGAATCGCGACACCGGCGTGCGCTCCGGGCGCTGCGCCGCGTAAACCGCGTATCGCGCGTTGGAGCGCAGCTTTGGGCCGACATCCGTGGGCTCGCGGAGCAATCACCGCGTCGCCCGCTGCGAGTGCTCGACATCGCCTGCGGCGGCGGCGATGTCGTGCTTGCCCTCGAGTCGCAGGCTCGCCGCGAAGGCTTGGAGCTGCTGGTGCGGGGCTGCGACGCCAGCCCTGTGGCGGTGGCGCACGCCGCCGAGAGCGCTGCCGACACCGGGTCCGAGGCGCGCTTCTTTCATCTCGACGTTCTTCATGACACGCTGCCGGCCGACGCCGACGTAATCTGCAATACCCTTTTCCTGCACCATCTCGACGAGCCGCAAGCCGTCGGGCTGCTGGCGCGTATGGCCGCGGCGGCGCGGCGCATGGTGGTCGTTCACGACCTCGAGCGAAGTCTTGCGGGCTATGCGTTTGCCTATCTCGGCGTGCACCTGCTGTCGCGATCTGAGGTCGTCCACCACGACGGTCCGTTGTCGGTGCGGGCGGCGTACACGCCCGCCGAGGCCGTAGGGTTGGCGCGGCGCGCCGGTCTTGCGGCGCGCGTGAGGCGCTGCTGGCCGCGGCGCTACAGCTTGACGTGGGTGAAGCAATGAACGCTGCGAACACGATCACCCCCATGAAGGCGAGTCAGGCGCGGTGGGATGTCCTCGTCGTCGGTGCCGGGCCCTCCGGTGCTGTGGTTGCCCGCCACCTCGCCGCGAACGGAGCGCGGCTGCTGATTGTCGACAGAAGCCGCTTTCCCCGCGACAAGGTCTGCGGTGGTTGCCTGAGCAGCCGGACGCTGGCGGTCCTGGACGCCGTCGGCTCTGGCGTTCCGATCGTCGGCGGTCTCGGAGGGCACGCGCTGACCCACCTG
>CBDUAS010000403.1:0-4319 GCA_965365185.1 uncultured bacterium
GGCGCCAAGACCGGCACCGGCGGCCACCTGCCCGGCGCCAAGGTCACGGAGAAGATCGCCGAGACTCGCGGGCTCGAACCGGGTCAGGACGCCATCTCGCCGCCGACGTTCGACACGCCCTCGACCGTCGATGAATTCAAGAAGTTCGCCGATCGGGTGCGCGAGAGAGGCGGCGGTATGCCCATCGGGTTCAAGCTGTCGGCGAATCACATCGAGGCCGACATGGACTTCGCGCTGGAGGCCGGTGCCGACTACATCATCCTCGACGGCCGCGGCGGCGGCACCGGGGCGGCGCCGCTGCTGTTTCGTGACCATATCAGCGTGCCGACGATCCCCGCGCTGGCCCGCGCCCGCGCCCATCTCGACAAGAAAGCCGGCCGCGAGGTGACGCTGATCATCACCGGTGGGCTGCGCATGCCCGAGGACTTCATCAAGGCGATGGCGCTGGGCGCGGACGGCATCGCGCTCTCCGACGCGGCGATCCAGGCGGTCGGATGCGTCGGCGCGCGCATCTGCAACACGAACAACTGCCCCACCGGTATCGCCACGCAAAAGCCCGAGCTCACGAAGCGCCTCGACGTGGACGCTGGCGCCCAGCGCCTCGCCACCTTCTTCGATGCGGCCACCAAGCTGATGCAGGTGATGGCCCGGGCTTGCGGCCATGACGAGCTCGCCGGCTTCCGCGCCTCGGACCTGACGACGTGGAAGCGCGAGATGGCGGAGCTCTCCGGCGTTCGCTTCGGCGGCGTGCAGTAGGCAGGGGCACGATCGGACACTTCAGAAGACTAGGCAACGCACCACACACACGGCTTCGTTCCGACGAGGAAATAGCTCCGTGACCGACTCGACGCTCGAGAACTCCCGTTCCGACCTGACACCGTTGCTCGAACCGCAATCCATCGCCGTGGTCGGTGCCTCACAGCGCCCCGGCAGCTTCGGCCACAATCTCTACACCAATCTCAGGGACTCCGGGTTCTGCGGCGTGCTCTACCCCGTGAATCCCAACCGCCGTCACATCGAGACGGTGCCTACCGTGCCCGACCTGACGCAGCTTCCGGAGCCGGTGGACCTGGCGATCCTGCTGGTCCCCGCGCCGCTGGTGCCGGAGGTGGCACGGCAAGGGGTCGAGGCCGGCACGGTGCGCTCGCTGATGGTTCTCGCCGGCGGCTTTCGGGAATCGGGCCCGCAGGGCGCGGTCTACGAAGACGAGCTGGCAGCGGTCGCTCGGGCGGGCGGTGTACGGCTGGTGGGCCCGAACTGCTTGGGCATCATCAACACCGACCCCGCCGTGCGGATGCACGGGATGTTCGCCAACCGACCGATGCCGCAGCATGGTCGGGTGGCCTTCGTAAGCCAGTCGGGTGCGTTGTGTATCTCGATCCTGGACGCGGCGCGCTCCCGGGGAATCGGCTTCTCCAAGTTCATCAGCATTGGCAACAAGGCCGACGTGAGCGAGGTGGACCTGCTGGACTACCTGAGCTCCGACCCCGAGACAGGCGTGATCCTGATGTACATCGAGGAGCTGAGCTTCGGCAGGCGCTTTATCGAGGTAGCGCGGAAGATCGTCGTCGACCGCCGCAAGCCGATCTTCGCCCTCAAGAGCGGCCGCTCTCCGCAAGGTGCGCGAGCCGCGCGCAGCCACACCGGCAGCCTCGCCGGATCGGATGCAGCCCACGCCGCGATTCTCGGCCAGAGCGGCATTCACCGGGTCAACACCATCGACGAGCTGTTCGACTACGCCACGGGCTTCGAGCAACAGCCGCTGCTGGCGGGGCCGCGCATCGCCGTGGTCACCAACTCCGGCGGACCGGGCATCATCGCCATCGATGCGCTGTTCAGCTCCGGCCTGCAGATCGCGGAATTCAGCGAAAGAACCCGCGCGGAGCTGCGCGCGTTCCTGCCGCCCCACGCCTCGACCGACAATCCCTGTGATCTGACGGGTGACGCGACGGAGGAGCTCTTCCAGCGCACGTTGCAGATCGTGCTCGACGACGCCAACGTCGACGGCGCCATCGTCATCCTGACTCCCGCCTCGCCGGGCGCGGACGGGCGGATCGCCGAGGCCACGGCGAGTGTCGCCCGCGCGTCGGACAAGACCACCTTCTTCTGTTTCCTCGGCGTCAGCGACTTCACCGAGGGCCTGGAGGTACTGCGGCGCGAGGGGTTGCCGCACTTTCCGTTTCCCGAGAACGCCGTGCGAGCACTGGCCCACATGCCGCGCCACCGCGAGGTGATCGAGCTGACCGAGGGCAAGGAGGTACCCACCTTCGATGTCGATCGCGAAGCGGTGGGCGCGATCATCGACGCGTATCTCGAAGGGACCGAGCGACGCCTGCTTCACCAGCACGAGGCGCAGGAGATCTTCGCCGCTTACGGGCTGCCGGTGTTGCAGAACCGTCTGGTAGGCAGCGCCACGGAGGCAGCCGAGGCATTCGACGAGCTACGCGGTGCCGTCGCGATGAAGGTGATGAGCGGGGACGTGGTCCACAAATCCGACGTCGGCGGCGTGATCCTCGGCGTCGAGTCGTCCGACGGAGCGATGCAGGCCTTCGAGAAGATCCAGGAGACCGTGAAGAGCAACCTACCTGAGGCGCGGATCGACGGCGTTCTGCTGGAGGAGATGGCCGGCGAGGGCGTGGAGGTGATCATCGGCGGCAACCGCGACGAGAAGTTCGGCCCGATGATCATGTTCGGTCTTGGGGGACGCATGGTCGAGGTCTGGAAGGACGTCACCTTCCGGCTGGCGCCGATGTGGCGCGTCTCGGCCGAGCGCATGATCCGCCAGATCCGCGGTTACCGGCTGCTGGAGGGCGTGCGCGGCGCGCCACCTGCGGACGTGCCGGCCGCCGAGGATTGCATCCTGCGGTTGGCCCAGATGATGAGCGACCACCCGGAGATCCAGGAGTTCGACATCAATCCGCTGATTCTGTACGCCCGCGGCAGCGGCGCCGCCGTCGCCGACGGAAGAATGGCGCTGCGGCGCTGATCGAAGCCGGGGACCTGCGACGAACGTCTGATGAGGCGTACGGCGACTCGATCACCATAGCCGCCAACCTCCGAGCGAGCTTCGCCGCAGCCGCCGCGCCTACTCGCGGCTCGGGTCGAGAACCTCGAGGCCGGAGAAGTGAGAGCGGTAGAAGCCGCGATCGCGGGTCAAGAGGCGGTCGGCACGCAGCATGGAATGGGCGCCGATCAAGAAGTCGGCGATGACGCGCTTGCGGCTGCCTCCGCGGCGCCGATAGTCCGCCCAGGCGGCACCTGCGAGAAGCGCCGTCTCGACATCCGAAGGCGAGAAGTCGACGCCCACGGTTTCAAAGGCATCGCGAGCGGCTGCGGTGTCGGGGAAGAAGGCACCGACTTCCGCCCACACCACCTCGCAGGCAATGATCTGACCGCGCGCGATGCTGTCGCGCAGCGCGTCGCGCGAACCCTCGAGATACTGACGATCCGCGGTGAAGACATCCAACAGGACGCTGGTATCGATCGCGGTGATCACGCTGCGTCGGCCTGCCCGCGGATCTCCTCAATCAGATCATCGGTGCTCCCTTCGACCTCGATGATCCCGGTGACCGCCGTCAGCGGATCGACGGTCTGCGCCTTGAAAGCGACGATCGCACCGTCCTGCTCCCGCACTTCCAGCTCCTGCCCAGGCCGGATCCCGAGCCTTTCTCGGACCGCCTTCGGAATGGTGATTTGCCCGCGTTCGGTAACCCGTGTTTTCATACCTAAATAGTACGAGTTCTTATTGTAATTCTCAAATACCGATAGGGCTCGCGACGCGATCCTGCCCACTTGGTCCTCACCGCTTTTCGCCTCCTGATCCACAACCGCCGTTAGAATACGGGCACAGGCTCAGGTCATGACGCAACAGGAGGTTGGGAACATGCCGCAGAGGGTGATCGTGCTGTGCATCCGTGTCGCCGGACTCGCGATTCTCTTCGCGCTCCATGCCGCCCAGGTGTCGGCCCAGGTGCCGGCGGAGGCCGAATCCCGGCTGCGAGGGATCTACGAGCGAGGTGAGCTCGAAACCCGGGCCTTTCGGGCGTCCTGGCTTCCGGACGGCTCGGGCTACACGGCCCTGGAGACGCCGGCGGGGGCAAGCCAACCCGAGCTCGTCGCGTACGGTGCTGCCGCCGGCGAGCGCACGGTGCTCGTCTCCCTGGCGCAGCTCATCCCTCCGGGCGGTACCGAGCCCCTTGCGATCGAAAGCTACACGTTCTCACCGGACGCGAGCTGGCTGCTTTTGCAGACGATCAGAGAAGAGCCCGAAGCTCAAGTCGACGAGTACTGGAAGCTGGAGCGGACGTCGGGAGCGCTTC
>CBDUAS010000404.1:0-4295 GCA_965365185.1 uncultured bacterium
TGAATTTCCCGCGGATGAATGCCTCGACGAGCTCAACCGACTCGACGTCCGCTACGTCGTGCTCCTGAGCGACCGGTTGGAGCCGGCGCTGAAGAAGGCCGTCGCGGCGCAGCACCGCCTGCAGCCGGCATTCTCGAGAGACGGCCGCGAGGTCTACCGGGTGCTGCCATACGCCGCCGCCTCGCAGTGAAAGCGGCCCCCGGCGACCTCCCGTGCCGGCTGCTCGCGCCCGCTCGCCAGTGCGGCGACTCGGGCGAAGGAAGGCCGCGACTGTTCATATCCGATCATCGCGGTCCCATGAGCGGACGAGCGAGCGGCGGAAACCCGGCGCTGGCGGCGGAGGTTTCCGGCACGCTGCTTGCTCTCTCTGATGTACGCTGTAGGCAATCGTCTCTCCGGAACACCAGCGCCCTGCGCGCGCCGCACCCCCGAACCAGGAGACCCCGATGGCGAACGAAGAGCGCGTTCGAGAGAAGGTGAGCGCCCCGCCGTCCGAGGATTACGTGCGGGAAAGGGCGAAGGACGGCTGGCGATTGGTCGCCGTCGAGTGGGCCCGGCCGTCGACCCGGGACTGCGGCGACGCCGGTGAGATCAAGGAGGAGATCCCTTACGGCTTGCAGGTTTCCCCCGATTGTCGGCACCTGGAAGAGAACCCGACAGAGAAGGCGGCGATGATGGCCATGCTCGCCATGATCGTCGAGGACCGGCCTCTGTCACAGGTGGCCGCGGGCCTGAACGCAGACGGATTCCGCACGCGCGACGGACGCGAGTGGACGCAGACGGCGATCTTCTACATGATGCCCCGCCTGATCCAGACGGCCCCGCAGATCTTCTCGAGCGAGCAGTGGCGCGCCCATCGCTCCCAGGTCACGGCACGGCTGGAGCGGATGATCGGCTAGGTTCGACAAACGGCTGAGGGATGTTCTACAAGCCTCGTTTCCTTCATCGCGCGTGGGCCCTCATCCGGGGCCATTCGTGGATTCCGTGCCCGATCTGCAAGCAGCGCTTCGGCAGCCACGAGTGGGTTGCGGGGAACGAGCTGTGGATCACGGAAAGAGACTCGGTCGCCGTTTGCCCCCGCTGCGTCGATGCCGCCAGGGAACAGAATGCAGCCAGCGGTTATCCGCGCGTCGAACGACCCCGGGCGGCGGCCTCGACACAGCGCAACGGCTGAGACCACCAGGCCGCGAGTCCCCCCGGTGAGGGCGTATTCTGGCCGCTGTCGGGACCAGGGTGCTACCTTTTCTGCGGGGGCCCCGCGACGCCAGCCGAAGGATATCCCGATGCGACCTCGACTCGAACGTATACTTCCGTTGATCCTCCTGTCCGGCATCGTCTTCGCCGGCGCGTCGCCGCCTCAGCGCCGTTCGCAGGAAGAACGAATCGCCGACCTGGAAACCCGGCTCGCCGGGATCGAGGCCTCACAGGAGACCGTCCTGCGGCGCATCGATCAGATGCGCCTCGACGTCGACAACACGCTGGAGCCGCTGCGGGTTCGGCTGGCCGACACCGGCGAGGACATGCGCGGTCTGCAGTCGCGCCTCGTGGCGCTCGAAGAGCAGCTCGCGCTGATGAACGAGCGCCTACTGGAGATCGCCGACGGCATCGGCACGGCAGGCGGCGCGGCGGCGCCGCGGCAGGCGTCCGGAGTCGCAATGCCGCCACCACAGCGGCCATCCGGGGTGCCCGGGCCGTCGGTCGCCCGCCCGGCCGCCGGCGGCCGAACCCAGCCGGAAGCGCCGCGCTCCGAGGCCGACTCCCTGTATTCCGCCGCCTACACCGACTATCTGGCAGCGAACTACGTGTTGGCAATCAGCGGCTTCGAGGAGTACCTGCGGCTGTTTCCCGACAGCGAGCTGGCGGACAATGCACAGTACTGGATCGGTGAGAGTCACTACTCCCGACAGCAGTTCCAGCTCGCACGCAGCGCCTTCCTCGAGATTCCGCGGCGCTATCCGGACGCCGAGACAGTGCCCGACGCGATCTTCAAGGCCGCGCGGACGCTCGTGGAGCTCGGTGACGATGCCGGTGCCGTCGAGGAGCTCGTGGGCCTGGTACGCGAACATCCCTTGTCCGATACGGTCCCCATCGCCTGTCTTCAAATCGAACGCCTCGGCGCCGACAAGCCTGCCGGATGCCCGGGAAGTCGAGAGCTGCCATGAAACATGCATACATGCGAGACAATCCCCACCTTCGCTTCCTGCTCGTGGTGTCGATCGCCTGGACGATCGGAGCGTGCGGCTCTCCGGCGCCGCCACCCGAAGAGGCGGCGGCTGAACCGTCCCTCGCGGAGCTTGGCGTGCAAAAGTACACGAGCGTGCGGCTGACAACGGATCTGACGGCCCTCAGCGAAAGCGAACGGGCAATGGTTCCGTTGCTGATCGAGGCCGCCGACATCATGGACGATTTGTTCTGGGTACAGGCCTACGGCCCCGTCGACGACCGCCACGCGCTCCTTGCCGCACACGATGATCCGGCGGTGCGCGCGTTCGTCGAGATCAACTACGGCCCGTGGGACCGCCTGGAGGACAACCAGCCCTTCCTCGAGGGCGTCGGCGCCAAGCCGGCGGGAGCCAACTTCTATCCCGCCGACGTGACAAAGCAAGAGGTCGAGGCTGCTGCCGCCGCTGCCCCCGAGCGTGACTTGCTCGGCCTGTACACGATGGTCCGGCGCGACGAAGACGGCGAGCTGATCTCGATTCCCTACAACGAGATGTTCGCCGAGCAGCTCGGCGAGGCAGCCGGAAAGCTCCGTCAGGCGGCCGAGCTGGCGGAGGACGCCGGTTTGCGCCGCTACCTGGAGCTGCGCGCCGCAGCGCTGGAGTCGAACGACTACCAGGCGAGTGACCTCGCCTGGATGGACATGAAGTCGAACACCATCGAGCTCGTCATCGGCCCCATCGAGACATATGAGGACCAGCTCTTCGGCGCCAAGGCGGCTTTCGAGGCATTTGTACTGGTGAAAGACCAGGAATGGAGCGAGCGTCTGGCCCGGTACACCCGTCTGCTGCCCGCCCTGCAGCGAGGGCTGCCCGTGGCCGACGCCTACAAGCAGGAGGAGCCCGGTGCCGAGTCGGAGCTCAACGCTTACGACGCCATCTATTACGCCGGCGACTCGAACGCCGGTTCCAAGACCATCGCCATCAACCTGCCGAACGACGAAGACGTACAACTGCAGAAGGGCACCCGCCGGCTGCAGCTCAAGAACTCCATGCGGGCGAAGTTCGACGAGATCATGGTGCCGATCACCCAATCGCTGCTTGCCGAAGAACAGCGATCGCTGGTGACCTTCGACGCCTTCTTCGCCAACACCATGTTCCACGAGGTGGCGCACGGCCTCGGCATCAAGAACACGATCGATGGCAGCGGTACGGTGCGCGCAGCGTTACAGGAGCAGGCGTCCGCGCTCGAGGAAGGGAAGGCGGACATCCTCGGCCTCTACATGATCCGGGAGCTGATCGCCGAGCAGGAATGGGACGGGAACATGGACGAGCACCTGGCGACGTTCTTCGCCAGCATCTTCCGTTCCATTCGCTTCGGCCCCTCCAGCGCCCACGGGCGCGCCAACCTGGTGCGCTTCAATTTCTTCGAGAGGATGGGTGCTTTCACACGCGACGGCGAAACCGGCAGCTATACGCTCGATTTCGCCAGAGCCGAGGAGGCCACCACCGCGCTGGCGGAGAGGATCCTGCGCCTCCAGGGCGATGGCGACTACGAGGGCGTGCTCCGGTTCGTCGAAGAGATGGAGGTCGTCGGCCCGACGCTGCAGGCGGATCTCGATCGGCTCGCTTCCGAAGGCATCCCGGTGGACATCGTCTTCGAGCAGGGGCTCGATGTGCTCCAGGGCAGTCGCTGAATGATCCGGTCGGTGCTGTCGGGGAGGCGACCGCTCGCGCGGCGCGGTTCGGCGCTTCGGCCGTCGGTGCTGCCGGGTCTTCTGGCGCTGCTGCTGGCGACAGCCTGCACCCAGGAGGTCGAGCGCATTCCCGACATGTTCCGGCCGACGAATGCGCACGAGGCCTACAGGTACGGGCTGACGCAATCGAACCTGAGCAACACCGCGATGGGGCGGGATTGGATGGCCGCCGCAGAGGCGGCACTGAGCGAGCCTGTTGCCATTACCCTCCCGTTCCAGGAGTCCGGGTACTTCGACGAGGCCGAGGCGACCGCGGTCGGCTACATGTTCTCGGTTACCCGCGGCCAACGCATCGACGCCGAGCTCCGGATCGATTCGCGGCAGCCGATGCACGTTTTCATGGACGTGTTTCGGCTCGTCGACGGTGACTTGCAGGCGC
>CBDUAS010000405.1:0-4256 GCA_965365185.1 uncultured bacterium
TTTCGGCGCCAGCGCGCCGAAACTGGCCGTGGTGATGATCGGCACCAACAATTCCAACACCGATACGCCGGCCGAGATCGCCGCCGGCATCCGGGCGATCACCAACACGCTGCGGGCCGTGCTGCCGGAGACCAAGATCCTGCTGCTCGGCATCTTTCCCCGCGGGCAGACGGCACAGGACTGGAAGCGCGGTATCAACGAGGCTACCAACGCGCTGATCGCCGAGCTCGACGACGGCGAGTGGGTCCACTTTCTGGACATCGGCGACGCCTTCCTGGAGCCGGACGGCGACCTTCCCGAGAGCATCATGCCGGACTTCCTGCACCCGAACGAACGCGGCTACGAGATCTGGGCCGAGGCGATGGAGCCGACGCTGGCGCGGCTGCTTGGTGAACCGCCGGTTCGTTGACGCTCGCAAGGTAGCGGCCAGAGAATGCCCGGAGGTCGATTCCCGGACCCGGCAGGCGTCACTGGCCGCCCGTCCGGCGTGCGGGGTTTGCCGGGGAAGGCGAGGCTCAGCGGACTTCCGCTCGCCCGCTTGCTATGCTTGCGAGCACCATGACCCAGCCGCTCGAGCCCGTCGAAGGTCCCGCTGCCTGGAATCGCGCCGACATGGCGGGTTCCGGAGAGTGGCTCCACGAGCTGAGCGCCGAGGAGGTCGGCGAGATCGATGCCGCCGTCGAGTCCGTGTTGCAGCGCGACATGGCGATCATCGACATCAGCCGCAACGATTTCGCTCTGCCGACGTTGGGCCCGACACTCGAGAGCATCCGCAAGGACGTGGTTCACGGCAGGGGCTTCGTTCTGATCCGTGGCGTGCCCGTCGAAGACCGCACCATGCGCGAGAAGGCCATCGCCTACTGGGGCATCGGCACCTATTTCGGCTGGGCGGTGCCGCAAAACGCCCAGGGGCATCTTCTCGGTCATATCCGGGACATCGGCATGGACCCGTCGAATCCCGAGCATCGCATCTACGCCACGAGCGCACGACATCTGTTCCACACGGATTCCTGCGACATCGTCGGGCTGCTTTGCCTGCACGGGGCCAAGTCCGGCGGCGCCAGCATGATTGCCAGCTCCGTGACCATCCACAACGAGATGCTGGCGCGGCGCCCGGACCTCGTGGAGGTGATGGCGCAGCCGTTCTACGTCGACCGCAAGGGGGAGATCCCCGCGGGCAAGGGCCCGTACTACCAGCTACCGGTCTTCAACTATGACGCCGGGTATCTGACGACGATCTACGCCCGTGACTTCATCGAGGGGGCGCAGCGTTTCGAGGACGTGCCGAGGCTGACGCCGCTGCAGATCGAGGCGCTGGACATGACCGACGAGCTCGCCAACAGCGACGAGCTGCGGCTGGACATGGACTTCCGCCCGGGGGACATCCAGTTCCTCCACAACCACCAGATCCTGCATGCGCGCACCGCCTACGAGGACTGGCCGGAGCCCGAGCGCAAGCGACACTTGCTGCGCTTCTGGCTGGCGCCACCCGACGGCCGCCCGTTGCCCCCGGGCTTCGCCGAGCGCTACGGCACCATCGAGCCCGGCACACCACGTGGGGGAATCCGCGTGCCCGGGCAGACGCTGTGCGTCCCCCTGGAGCCTGCTTAGGTGTGAGCTGAACGCCCGCCGTCGGCCGACACTTCCACGCGGCCGAACGGGGCAACAACCAGTCGCCAGCAGCCAGATCGCCGCGGGCGCCGGGGTGGTACATTTCCGGCGGCGGATCACGACGGCAGGCGAGGAGGGCGACGACATGTCGATCGGCGAGCGCATTTCGCGGGGTTGGTCACTGATGGGTCAAAGCTGGCGTGTGCTGATGCTCGACAAGGAGCTGCTCGTGTTCCCCGTCATCAGCGGCATCGCCGCGATCGTCGTTGCAGCGACGTTCATCGTGCCCGTGTTCACGACCGGCTACATCGAGCGGTTCGACAGCGGCGAGGGCGCGCCGACGGATCCCGTCGTACTGGCGTGGGGATTCGCTTTCTACTTCGTCAGCTACTTTGTCATGGTGTTTTTCAACACCGCCATCGTCTCGTGTGCGCTGGAGCGGCTGCGCGGCGGCGATCCCACCGTGGCCAGCGGGCTCCGCGGTGCCATGTCCCTGCTGCCGCAGATCGTCGCGTGGTCGCTGCTGTCGGCCACTGTCGGCTTCGTGTTGCGCTTGATCGAAGAGCGCGTCGAAGGATTGGGGCGGCTTGTCACCGGCCTGGTGGGCGTGGCCTGGAGCGTTGCCACTTACTTCGTCGTTCCCGTGCTCGTGGCTGAGAAGCTCGGACCGTTCGCGGCCCTGAAGCGGTCCTCGCAGGTGCTGCGCAAGGCCTGGGGTGAGGCCTTGGTGGCGAACTTCGGCATCGGCCTGATCGTTCTTCTGGTGTCGTTGTTCGCCGTCGTGCCGGCGGTTCTGGGAATTGCCACCGGCACGAGTGCGGGCGTCGTGGTGGGTATTGCGGTGACCGTCGTAGCTTTCGGCCTCATCATGGCGGCCTCCTCGGCCCTCAACGCCGTCCTGGTTGCCGCGCTCTACGAGTACGCCGCCACGGACAGAGTCCCGCGCGGCTTCGATGAGGCGGCGCTGCGCGGCGCCTTCGGTCCGCGTGCTGGAGGCCGCGCAAGGATCTGAAGGCGACGGTGGCGTCGGGCCTCGTGGAGACGATACCTCGCGCATGGCTAACGCCGGCCTTCCTTGCCCCCCGCCGTAGCCCAGGCCCGCCACGCTCTCGCCGGGACCGGCTACCGCAGCTCCAGGTCCCGGGCGATATCCCAGCCGAAGTATGGCGTGGTCGGGCTCACGGGCGGCGCTCCGAGTCCCGCGTGCACGCCGCCGAACGAATCCAGGACGTAGTATCCGGCGGCGGTCAGCTCGAGGTCCTCGGCGACATCCCAGCCGAAATAGGGAGTGTCCTGAACGATCGAGGGGACACCCCCGCCGGTGTGAATGCCGCCGAACCCATCGAGCACGTAGTAGCCCGTCCCGTCCAGTTCCAGGTCCCGTGCGATATCGAAGCCGAAGAACGGTGTGGCTGGAGTGAGCACCGGAGCCGCACCGCCGGCGTGGACCCCACCGTAGGCGTCGAGTACGTAGAAGCCGCGCCGCGGATATCCCCAATCGAGTCGCTGCTCGAAGTCTTCGCCCGCGTCGATGCCGAAAAACGGTGCCCCCGGATAGGTGTTCAAGGCGTGGGCCGCATGAACAACGCCGAATCCATCGAGCACGACGTAGCTGTCGACGCTGCCGCGGACGAACTCGAGATCGCGTGCGATGTCGAATCCGAGGTACGGCGTCGTCTGCTGGATGCCGGCGCCCTCGCCGGCGTGCAAGCCGCCGAAGCCGTCGAGCACGACGTAGCCTTCGCTCCGTAGCTCGAAGTCGCGCGCGATATCGAAGCCGGGCCAGTAGGGCGTGCCGTTGGTGGGTGTCGGTACGCCGCCGCCGGCATGGACGGCGCCGAAGCCGTCGAGCACATAGACGCCGGGGGAGCCGGCGATCCGCTGTCCGAAGATCTCCCACGGGAACTGGCCGAATTGCGGACAATCGCTCAGAGCGTCCCAAGCGACCAGATACTCGTCATCGACCGGCGTGTAGCCGGCCACGAAGCTGCCGCTGCCGCAGCCGGTGTCGACCACGCCGAGCGGCGAGCCGATCTTGCTCCCCGTAGCCGCGCGCACGCGCTGGGCGCTGCCGCTCGAGACCACGAGATACTCCTCGCCGCCGGCGTTCTGCGTCACGCGAGGAGCAGATGAGCCGCGTAGAACCGGTGCGTCGTCCAGGCCGATTTGCGCTGCGGTGTCGCCCGCCAGGCGCTGCGAGACGATGCCCGACCAGTCGGGGGGGCAGCCCCCGCACCTCGGGTTGTCGACCAGACCGAGCCAGGTGACGAAATACTCGTCGAGGGCATCGTTGTGGAGAACGTCGGGGTACTGGCTGCGCCAGTAGGGAAAGGCGTTGAAGTCCCACCACTGCGAGATGACCTCGTCGTTCGCCCCCACCTCGGCCCCGGTTGTCCCGTCGATCCTCTGGGTGTACACCTCAGATCGAATGCCGCCGGCCGCGGGACGACGCGTGCCCTCCCAGACCACGAGGTATTCGTTGACGTTCGGGTTGTGGGTAACGGCGGGTGTCCACGCCTTGGCGAACGCATCGCCGTCGAGGCCGACGTCAGAGACACGCAGGTCGTTGGACCCCACTTCGACGCCGTTCGCGGCATCGATGCGCTGCGCGAAGATCTCCGTCTCGTCGTCGACCATCGGCGCCG
>CBDUAS010000406.1:0-4245 GCA_965365185.1 uncultured bacterium
CCTTCTCTCGCCTCGACCTCGAGCGCATCGAGCGCGGTGGCGGCGCGTGACAGCGCTTCGGCCACCGCCCCCTCGTGGGCCGCGGCCACGTCGCGACAGGCTTCGACCACGGCCCGCAGGTGACGGCTGGCCGCCGGAAGCGCAGCGCTCGGCTGACCCTCCGCGGCCGGGCGTCGGCGGCCCTGCGTGGCGCGATGATCCTCCCATGCTGCGTCGACCTCTTGTGCGCAATAGCGGAGCGAGTTGATGCGGTCCGGCCGTGGCCCGGAGGCGTCGAAGCGGTCGAACGCCCGGTTGATGCCGCGGAGCACGACGCGCAGCGGGATGCCCCTTTGGTGCCACTTTTCCAGCAGGCGCCAGTCCTTCGGCGACAGCACGAGCGGGCCTCCTCGGCGGCGGGAGAAGTGCTCCTCGACGCGACGAAAGTAGTCCTCGTCGACTGCCTCAGGCATGGTTTCCTGAACCTTTTGGATGGCCACGCAGCGGTCGTTTCTTCATTGCCCGGTCACTCCTCCGGTTGCTCCGGCAAGCCGAAACCGGGCTGCGGCGCGTCCTCGCTCGCCGCGCCCCCCTGCAGCCACGCGACAGCCGCGTCGGCGCATTCGACGAGTCGCTGACAGCAGGCGTCGTATGCGTCCTGGTCGCCGCCCATCGGGTCGGCGACCTCCAGCGGGTCGGCGGCGCCGCCGAACGGGTCGGCCGGTTCGCGCGGCTGGTCCGGATCGGGGGCGAATGCACCCAGGAGCCGAACCTTACCGGCGGCGGCGGGATGGAGCGCCGCCGCCTCGTAGGCCTGTTGCCGCGACATGGTGAAGACGAAGTCGGCTTCCGCGAGCATCGTGGCTGTCAGCGTCTGCGAGCGTTGTTCCGAGATGTCGACGTCCTCGAGCCGGAGCACCGCCTCGCAGGCGCCCGCCGTCGGGGGGGCGCCGCCCATCGCGTGCGTGCCCGCCGACCTCACCTGCCAGTCGGGCTCGGGCAGGCGGGCGCGAAACAGACCCTCGGCCATCGGACTGCGGCAAAGGTTTCCGAAGCAGACGAGCAGAACCGTGCGGCGGAGGGAAGAGGTGTCGGCAGGCATGATTGTCCGGGAAAGGGTGAGACTCTAACATGATCGTTTGCGCTCCCGGCTGCGGCCCGTACCAGGTCGAACTGCCAGCCGGGCGTCGACCGGTGCCCCTTGCTCGCATGCCTTTTCGATCGACTTCCGAGGCTTCCATCGCCGCCGCTCACCCCATTCGCATCCGGGGTGCCCGGGTTCACAATCTGCAGGGGGTGGACGTCGACATTCCCAGCCGCAGGCTGGTCGTCATCACCGGTGTGTCCGGCTCGGGGAAATCGAGCCTGGCGTTCGACACGCTGTACGCGGAAGGGCAGCGGCGGTACGTCGAATCGCTGTCTGCCTACGCGCGCCAGTTCCTCGAGCGCATGGAGAAGCCGGCCGTCGACAGCATCGACGGGGTCTGCCCGGCGGTCGCGATCCAGCAGAAGGTGCCACCGCGCAGCTCGCGCTCCACGGTCGCTACCACGACGGAGATCCACGACTACTTGCGCCTCCTGTACGCTCGCGTCGGCGTGACCGTGTGCCCCTCATGCGGCAAAGCGGTCGCCGCCGATTCTCCCGGCGGGGCCATCGATGACATGCTGGCCTCATCGTCGATGCGACGCGCCGTGGTGACGTTTCCGTCCCGGTTACCGCGGACTCTCACGGACCGCAAGCAGGCGCTGCTGGCCTTGCTGCAGCGGGGCTTCCGACGCGTCTGGCACGATTCCCAGGTCGTGGAGATTGCGGTTCGGCGGCTCGACGAGGCCTGCAAGCAGCTCGGCGCGGGTGCAATCGACGTCATCGTCGACCGCGCCCGCCTGGATGCCGACGTGCGCGACCGGTTGGTCGATTCGATGGAGATCGCCTTCACGGAGGGAGAGGGTCGGGCCAAGGTCTTCGTGCTCGGAGAGGGCGACCCCGGCGACGCGGCCGCGGGCGAGCCCGGACCCGGCGCAACCCACGCCTTCGATCGCCGCTTTCGCTGCGCCGATTGCGATCTGGACTTCCTCAAGCCCGAGCCGCGTCTGTTCTCGTTCAACAACCCGTATGGGGCCTGCCCGGAGTGCAAGGGGTTCGGCAACATCATCGAGGTCGACCTCGACAAGGTGGTGCCCGACAAGACGGTGAGCCTGGCGGACGGAGCCATCGAGCCCTGGGACAAGCCCAGCCGCGGACGCTGGCGCAAGCGACTGCGGGACTTTTGCGACCGGCAGCAGATTCCGATGGATGTACCGTGGCAGCAGCTCGAGGCAGAGCAGCGCCGGGCGGTGCTTGCCGGCGGCGAAGGGTACGCCGGCGTCCTCGGCTTCTTCGAGAGGCTGAAGAAGAAGAGCTATCGGCTGCACGTTCGCGTGTTGCTGGCGCGCTACCGTGGCTACGTCGCTTGTCCGGGTTGCGGCGGCTCTCGCCTGCGTGCCGACGCCCGCAACGTGCACGTCGGCGGCGCCACCCTGGGGGAAGTGTCGGCGATGAGCATCGAGCGGGCGGAGGCGTTCTTTCGGCAAATCGAGCTGACCACGGGTGAGACCGCCGTGGCCGAACGTCTGATTGCCGAGATCCGCTCTCGTCTCGCCTATCTCGTCGAGGTGGGGGTCGGTTATCTGACGCTGGATCGTCTGACGGGAACGCTGTCCGGTGGCGAGGCGCAGCGCATCAACCTCGCCACCTGCCTGGGATCGGCGCTGGTCGGTGCCATGTACGTGCTCGATGAGCCGAGCATCGGGCTGCACCCGCGCGACAACGAGCGCCTCATCGGCATTCTCCGCAGGCTACGGGATCTGGGAAACAGCGTCATCGTCGTCGAGCACGATCGCGAGATGATCGACGTCGCGGACCACGTCATCGACCTGGGCCCCGGGGCCGGCGTGCACGGCGGCGAGGTCGTGTTCGCCGGAAACTCCGATGACCTGGCCTCCGCGACGAGCCTGACCGCGGAGTACATGCGCGGCGACAAGCACGTGCCGCAGCCGCCGCGCGTACGACCGGCGGCCGGCCACATCGAAGTGATCGGGGCGCGCGAGCACAACCTCAAGAGCATCGACGTGAAGATCCCGCTGGGCGTGCTTTGCTGCGTCACCGGCGTGTCCGGGTCGGGCAAGAGCACGCTCATTCACGACGTGCTCCATGGCGGGCTGCGGCAGCGTATGGGGCCGTGGAAGGACAGGGTCGGTGGGCACGATCGCATCGAAGGCGCCGACCAAATCGAGCGGGTCGTTCTCGTCGATCAATCGGCGATCGGTCGCTCGTCGCGCTCCAACCCCGTTACCTACATCAAGGCCTTCGACGGCATTCGCTCCGCCTTTGCCGCCACCCGCGAGGCGCGGGCACGGGGTTACAGTGCCGGTCACTTCTCGTTCAACGTCGCCGGGGGGCGCTGCGAATCCTGCGAGGGCAGCGGCGAGGTCGTCGTCGAGATGCAGTTTCTGCCTGACGTCAGCCTTCCGTGCGAGGAATGCGAGGGGCGACGGTACCGGGCCGATACGCTGGAGGTGGAGTATCGCGGCAAGAACATCCACGAGGTTCTCGATCTCACCGTGAGCGAGGCACGGCGATTCCTGTCGGACATCACGTCAACAGCCCGACGTCTGCAAGTTCTCGAGGACGTCGGGCTCGGTTACCTGCGTCTCGGCCAGCCGTCGACGACGCTCTCCGGCGGCGAGGCCCAGCGCGTCAAGCTGGCGGCACACCTGATCGAGGGAGCCGGACACAAGACGCTCTACCTGTTTGATGAGCCCACGACGGGCCTGCACTTCGACGACATTTCCAAGCTGCTTTTCGCGCTGAACCGCCTGGTGGACGCCGGTGCTTCGGTGGTCGTCATCGAGCACAACCTCGATTTTCTGAAAACGGCGGACTGGATCGTCGACCTGGGGCCGGAAGGTGGCGACGACGGTGGCTGGGTGGTGGCCGAGGGCACCCCGGAAGAGGTTGCCGCGGCGCCCTTGTCGCACACCGGTTCCTACTTGAGCAGGGTGCTTTCGACATGATCGCGGAGCGTAGGTCGGCGCGCCCGCAGCGCCGTCGGCGGAGGCGAGCGTGATGGCGCCGATCGTCGACCTGCGGTCCGATACCGTGACGCAGCCGACCGCGGAGATGCGGCGAGCGATGGCCGCGGCCGAGGTGGGCGACGATGTTTACGGCGAGGACCCGACCGTCGCCGCGCTGGAGCGTGATGCCGCGGAGCTGCTGGGGCTCGAAGC
>CBDUAS010000407.1:0-4237 GCA_965365185.1 uncultured bacterium
ATCATGCGGGCGGTTTCCAGGGCGGGAAAGAGCACTGTCATCGCCAGCCTCAATTGGGCCCACGAGCCCGGGCAGGAGATGCGCATCGACCTGTGGTGGGGCGGGCTGGAGAACAACGGCGACATGATGCTGCTGCTGGCCTACTTGCTGACGCTGAACCCCGAATGGAGCGATGCCCGCGTGGTGCTGCGGTCGATCGTCGGATCCGAACAGGAGCGGACACGGATGGCGGAAAGCCTCGCTGCGCTCATTGCCGACGCCCGTATCGAGGCGAGCCCGGAGATCATTGTCCGCGCCGCCGGCGAACGCGTCACCGATGTCATTCACGCGCACAGTGCAAACGCCGATATCGTGTTCCTCGGCCTCAAGGAGCCGACCGCGGGCGACGAGACGGAGTACGCCGAGAGGATGAAGACGCTCGCTGAGGGGCTCGGCACGGTGATCTTCGTCCGCCATGCCGGAGAGTTCTCCGGCCGCCTGATCTCCGCCCCGTCAGCCGCGGGCGCTGATCATGATGAGGCCGCAGTCGGTCTTCTGAGCGAGTAGTCGGGCAGCCTCGCCCAGCAGCTTGCGCCTTCTGCCATGGCGCTGGAGCCCGAGAACGACCAGGTCGTAATCGCTACAGCGCGCCGCTACCTCGCCCACGACATCCGAGCTCCGCGCGATGAGGATCTCACACGGTGCCCGCACCTCGTCGCTGGCGAGCTCGGCGAGCTCACGACGCGCCCGGTACTCGTCGAGATCGGAGGCACTCTCGGGCAAGACCTGCAGGAAGGTGACTTCCAGCCTTCGCCCGCGGCCGAGGCTACCCAGCAGTCGTGCACGTAACGTGCTCTGGTCGGTTTGCCCGCGCGCCGGCACGAGAACGCGACGAACCGAACCCAGCCGCCATCCGTCCGGCGCCCGCAGGACGACGACGTCAGAGTCCACGGCGTTCACCAGCCCCTCGATGCGCTTTTCCCCGGGATCTCCCGCCGCTGCGCCGAGGCCGATCAGCAGACTCTCGCAGCGATAGGCATTGGCGACGCGAACGATCTCCGCCCACGGGTCGCTGGCCACGACAGTCAATGCCTCCGGAGCCAGCGAGGCGGCGAACGACGTCGTCAGTGCAGTCCTGAGGACTTCCTGCACTGCGGCGAGCTCGGCCGTCGGCTCGCGTCCTTCGAGGTCCTGCGGGCGGCGAACGACCGAAAGCAGCAGTAAGCTTCCGACCGCTGGAGGCGCCATGGTTCCGGCAACCTCGACCATCGGCGCCGCACTCGCCGGATTCGCGATCGGCACCAGCACTCGCGGCGTGCGTCCGCGCAGCCGCACCAACTCGGGATCGACCGCCTCGGCGGAGGCATCGACGACACGGGCGCGGCGCGCAAAGAGCGCCAGATAGAGCACCCAGCCCAGGCACAACCAGGCCAAAGCGACGCCGCCCGCCGAGGGAACCGCGCGAGCCTGCACCAGCGCCAGCGCCACGCACGCCGACCCGCCGAGCGCCGGCACCAGGGGGAAGAACGGCACGCGGAACGGCATATCCTGCGCCTGGCCGCGTCGCCGCATCAGCACGTTGGTCCAGTGCACGAGAGCAAACGAGATCAGAAAGACCAGGCTGGCGGCTGCACCCGCGGCAGACACGTCGGGCAAGGCAATGATGGTAACGACCACCAACACGCCCGTCGCCAGCGCCGCCACCGCTGGCGTGCCGGCGCCGCTGCGAATCTGGCCGAGGCGGCTGGGGAGAGTCCGGTCCCGCGCCATCGTGAACGCCATGCGCGAGGCGGCGAAGAGGTTGGCCTGGAGCGCCGACAGCATCGACAGGAGCGCCGCCACCATGACCAGCCAGAAGCCGACGCTGCCGAGGTAGTGCTCGGCCGCGACGGCGACGACGGCGTCGGGGGACGCGGCGGCCATCTCGGCGATGCTGGTCTCCGCCGGCGTGCCGACGGTGGCCAGCACGAAGAGCAGCGGCAGGTAGATGGCGAGGGCGATGGCGAGCGAGAGCAGCATGGCTCGCGGGATGTTCCGGCCCGGGTTCTTGATCTCTCCGCCCACGGCGCCGATCAGGTCGAAGCCCTGCAGAGCAATGAACGTGTAGCCCATCGCCGCAAACAGTCCCCCGGCGCCGCCGGAGAAGAAGGGCGTCAGCCGTTCGCGGTACACGGCGCCCGGCTGCTGCGCGAGCGCCCATACCCCTGCGAGAATCAGAACGATGAAAACGAGGACCTTGCCGATGGTCGGCCACTGGCCTCCTCCGGCGACCCTTCTCACCAGCCCGGCGGTGTAAAAGGCCGCGGCAACGATCGCAATCACCGCCAGAAACGCACGGCTCGAAGGCGACACCGGCAACGAAAGCGACAGATCCGCCGCCAGTCGGTCGATGACGAGGCCCGTGTAGGCGGCAAAGCCGAGGGCGTACAGGACGGCGGCGACGATCGACGCGAACCAGACGACCCAACCGACGACAAAGGCGATCTCGACCGTGAGCACGCGTCGCGCGTACGAGTAGGTTCCGCCGGAGAGCGGCACCGCCGCGGAGATTTCGGCGAAGCTCAGGGCGGTGAGGAAAGCGATGAGCCCGTTGAGTCCGAACGCCAGGATGGCACTCGGCCCGGTGACGGCGTAGGCGGCTCCCGCCAGCGCCAGAATGCCGCCGCCGACGATTGCGCCGACGCCGACCCCCGTCGCTCCCAAAAACCCGATCGACCGTCCCAGGTCACTGCTTCGGGCCTCCGACGTCGTGTCCGTCACTCCGGCCTCCCCGCTGGGTGCTGCCCTATCAGCTGAGGTTCAGGAAAAAGACGAGCGAACCGCGGGCCCCGGGGCGACGGCTACTCCGCCTCCGCGAGGCGCCGCCTGACCACATCGACGCAGCGATCGTAGACCTCTTCGGGCGGCGCGGGGAGATCCTTGCACTCGCTGGCCAACTCGATGGTCGCTCGCAGCGTGTTGCAATAGGCATCGAACGGCTGGCAATCGCCGAGACGATCTTCGACCTGGCGGCAGAAGTCGTCTTCGGCAGTGTCCTCGATGTAGTCGGACAACTGCTCCAGCACATCGCGGCAGACCCGGTAGCGCTCTTCACGAGTGAGGCTCTTGAGCCACTCTTCGGGCGTCATGCGGGGACCTCCGCGCGCTCGACGACCTGCTCATGGTAACCGGCGAGATGATGACGCAAGGCCATGCGAGCACGATGCAGGCGCATCTTGACGGCCGATTCGCCGATCTCCAGGGCTTCCGCAGTCTCTTTCGTGCTCATGCCCTCGACGTCGCGCATCAGCAAGACCATGCGATACTCGGCCGGCAGCTCCGCCAGTCCGTCCTCGAAAGCCCGCTTGAGCTCGGCGCGAGCGGCGGCATCATCAGGAAGGTCGGACCAGTCGGGAACCTCGACGAGCTCGCCATCCTCCCACCCGGGGGGCTTGTAGTCGTCAAGCGATATCTTGCGCGGCGCTCGGTCCTTGCGACGCATCATGCGGCAGTTGTTCGCCGCCACCCGATAGAGCCAGGTCCGCAGCGCTTTGGGCTCGCGCAGGTCTCCGAGTGCCTGGTAGGCCTTCAAGAGGGTGTCCTGAAAGACGTCCTCGGCGTTGTCGACGTTGCTGCATGTACGTACGGAGAAAGCCATCAGGCGACGGCCGTAGCGGCGCACGAACTCGTCGAATGCGCCGGGCTCGTCGTCAATAATGGCTTGTAGCAGCTTGGCGTCGTCCATTCGGGGCTGAAATTGAGGTCCCGGCACACGGCGGGACATTCAAGATCCTGGCGTCGCAATTGTAGCGCACCCGCCCGTTGGCGCCGATTCAGGCGTGTGGCAAGCTAAAGATCCTTGTCCTCGTGTTTCCCGGGTGGCTCCCCCTCGCTTCCGTAGAGGTTTGCCGATGAGAACTCTCCGCACGCTCGCCGTTGTCGTTCTTGCAGTCGCGCTGGTCGTCCCCGCGATCGCCCAGCAGCCGGGGCCGGAACCGGCCCAGATCGTGGTCACGCCCGAGGCCGTCAGGCTGGAGGTCGGCGCAAGCACGGAGATATCCGCCGTTGTGCAGGACGCGGACGGCAACGTCATCGAGGGCGTGCCGGTGCTCTTCTTTTCGACCTCACGGCGCGCCGTCGGCGTTACGCCTGCGGGCGTCGTCGAAGCCTACCGGCCCGGTGAGTACCAGATTCTGGCGCGGGTGCCGATGGACCCGAACGACACCGGGAGGCGCGGCCAGGCACGGCTGCAGACGATGGTCCCGGTGGTGGTCCCGAG
>CBDUAS010000408.1:0-4211 GCA_965365185.1 uncultured bacterium
ACGTCAGGTCTCGGAGCGCTTTCTCGATGCCACCGTGTTGATCGATCCCGAGCGCACGCCGTTGCAGATGCTCGTCGGCGGCGAGTCCGTCGGCTTTCGCATCGCCCTGCGAGGTGACGACCTCGACCTTCTCGGCCGCCTGGCCACCGAGGCCGCCGGCAGGCTGCGCGGCGTCGAGGGCCTCGACGACGTGCTGGCGCACAGCAGCCGGGGCAACCCCGAGATCAGGCTTCGCGTCGATCGCGACGCTGTGTCGCGCTACGGCCTGTCGATGTCTCAGGTGACGGCGGCAATCGAGGGCGCGCTGCAGGGGGCCCTGGCCGATACCGAGTTCGCCGAGTTCGATCGACGCGTGCCCATCCGCATCACCTCGCGGCGCGACGGTGAGAGCCTCGCCCAGGTGCTCGATCGCACCTTTCCGACGGACAACGGCGGCGTTCCCATCCGTGAGCTGGTGGAGCAAACGGTGACGGCCGGTCCGACCGAGGTGACGCGAACCGACCGCATGCGGGAGATCGCCGTCACCGCAACGCTGAGCGGAATTCGTCTGTCGGAAGCCGTCGAGCGCGCGGAGTCGGTGCTGGCGGACATGGAGTTCCCGGCCGGGTACCGCTACGTCGTCGCCGGCGAGCAGGAGGCGGTGCAGAGCTCGTTTCGCTCTCTTGCCTGGGCCCTTGCTCTCGCAGCGTTGCTCGTCTACATGGTGATGGCCGCCCAGTTCGAGTCGCTCAAGCACCCCTTCATCATTCTGTTGACGTTGCCGCTCGGCTGGGTCGGTGTCGTGCTGGGCCTTTACGTCACCGGCCAGTCGATCAATGTCGTCGCTCTCATCGGTGCCGTCGTGCTCACCGGCATCATCGTCAACGATGCCATCGTCAAGGTCGATACCATCAACCGCCTGCGACGTCAGGGGCATTCGCGGCGGCGGGCCGTCGTCGAGGGCTCGGCGCTGCGACTGCGGCCCATTGTCATGACCTCGGTGACGACGACCTTCGCCCTCATACCCATGGCCCTCGGCCTCGGCGCCGGGGCCGAGCTGCAGCGCCCGCTGGCGATCGCCATCATCGGTGGTGAATCCACCGGCACGCTGCTGACGCTCGTCATCATCCCGGTGTTCTACTACCTGTTGGACCGCAGCGAGGACGATCCCCACGTCGCTGAGGACGCCATACGCGAACCTTGACGTGAACCGAAGTGCACGTGCCACTCACCGCGTGCCGGTGAATGCGAACGGCAACAGCGTCTCAGAAGCGCATCCCCTGGAGAACGACAGATGAGCATAGGTGATTTGCGGAAAAGGGGCCGACCCGGCCGCGCGACGACACGGAGCGTCGCTTCGCGGGTGACTGCAGGGTTTCTGGCGCTCGCCGCGGCAGCGTGCGGCGGCGTCGCCGACCCGGCAGACGACTCGGTGGCGCAACCGTGGGAGTCGGAAACCACCAGCGTCGGGAACGTCACCACCGTGCGCACGGTTGCCGGCTCCGTGTGGGGAGGGCCGGCGCGACTCGAAGAGGAACTGTCGATCGGCGTCGATCAGGGCGACGAGCAGTACATGCTCGGCAACGTCCGTGGCGTCGCCGGGACGGGTGAGCTCGTCTACGTGCTTGATGCCAGCATTCCGGCCGTGCGGATTTACGACGACAGCGGACGACACCTGCGGGACGTGGGCGCCGAGGGCGACGGGCCGGGAGAGTTCCGCAGGCCCGATGCCCTGCTGGTAGCCGGCGACGGTCGTGTCTTCGTGCGCGACTCGAACCAGGGGCGCATCACCATCTTCGACGCCGAGGGCGGGCTCCTCGATACCTGGCCCCTCGATCAGGGCTTCGTCATCGGCGGTAGCGCCATGGTGTTGACCGAGGACGGCCAGGTCTACAGCCCCGGCCAGGTGGGCGAAAGGCCCGAGGAGTTCAGCGCCCGAGTGCTCACTGGCCTGCAAATGGGCATGGTGCCGCGCGGCCCGGAGGGCAACGCCGGCGAGCCGATTCCACGCCCGGAGTTCGATTACGAGCCCCCGCGATTTACCCGCGAGATGCGCCAGGGCAACAGCCTCATGGTGATGATGCGGAGCGTTCCCTATGCGCCGGACATCCCCTGGGCCTTTGCTCCCAGCCGCGCGATGATCGCCGGCATCTCGGATGACTACAGCTTCGACATCCATTACCCCGGCGGCCAGGTCACACGCGTCGAGAAGGTGTTCGAGCCGGTGCCGCTTTCCGCTGCGGAGCGCGACTGGCACATCGAGCAGGTGACGGCCGAGATGCGCGAGGGCAACCCCGAGTGGACCTGGGACGGTCCCCAGATGGCCACGGTCAAGCCGGCCTATAACCAGCTCATTGCCGACCTCAGCGGCCGCATCTGGGTGGTTCGGCCGGGGTCGGGAGTGCAGGATCCGGACTGCGAGAAGGACCCGGAGACGGGCGTCTGGGATCCGCCTTGCTGGAGCGATTCGAACCTCTACGAGGTGTTCGATGTCGAGGGTGCGTACCTGGGCTCCGTCGACGCCCCGGCAGAGTTCGCGCTCTCCCAGCAGTCCTGGATCGAGGACGACGAGATCGTCACACGCATCGAGGATGAGCTCGGCGTGATCGTGGTCAAGAAATACCGCCTGGTGATACCGGCGAACACGCCGTGAATGGTCGACGGCGGCGAGGAGCCGGCGGAGGTGTTCCCGCGCTCGGTCAGCAACGGTCGGGGCAAGCCTACTCGTAGAGCAGGTAGCGCTGCCGGGTCTGGCGGAACCGGCTCAGCTCGTCTTGCCAGGAGGCGGCGATTCGCGCGGGCGTGAGGCCGGCGCGGAGCTGGTCGGTGACCTCCGGGCGTCCCCAGAGGCGGGGGAAGTCTCCGACCTCCCAGGTTTCCGGGTAGAGCGTGTGGAGCGCGTGCGCCAGTGTGATGGCAGTGAGGCCGGCGGCGAAGGCGTCGCGGTCGGTGAGGATCAGGTCGACGCCGTGGCATTCCGCACCGGCGTGCACGCTGGTATCGGGCGTGCGCGACCGGGGGACGAAGCGGACCCCCGGCAGGCCGGCGGCGTTCAGGCGTGCGGCAAGCTCGCCGGCGTCGATCCACGGCGCGCCGAACCACTCGAAGGGCTCGTCGGTGCCGCGGCCCACGGAGACGTTTGTCGTCTCGAGCGGTCCGACAGCCGGGTAGAGCGTTGCCTGTACCAGGTTGCGCATGTTCGGCGAGGGGTTCACCCACAGCAGCCCGGTGGCGTCGTACCACCGGCGCCGGTCCCAGCCCTCGACCTCGACCACCCACAGGTCGGCGTCGATTCCCCGCTCCTCGTTGAAGTAGCGCGCCAGCTCCCCCATGGTCATGCCATGGCGCAGAGGTATCGGCGCGTAGCCGACGAAGGACAGCGAGCTCTCGTGCAATACCGGTCCCTGAACGTGGATCCCGTTGATGGGATTCGGGCGGTCGAGCACGACGAAGGGAATGCCGCGGGCCGCGGCCTCTTCCATGGCGTAGGCCATCGTCGTGGCGTAGGTGTAGAACCGCGTGCCGATGTCCTGGATGTCGAACACCAGGCCCTCGATACCGGCGAGCATCGCCGCGGTGGGTCGTCGGGTCTCGCCGTAAAGACTGTGAATCGGCAAACCGGTGTCGTCATCGTTGCCGCTGGCGACCGCCCCCTCCTCGACGCCGCGAAAACCGTGCTCGGGCGAAAACAGCGCTGCGAGCATCAGGGCCTCTTCGTTCCGCAGCACCTCGGCGGTCAATCGGCCGGCGCGATCGCGACCGGTGAGGTTGCTGATCAGCCCGATGCGCTTGCCCGCCAGCGGGGCAAAACCGCGCCTTCGCCACACGTCGATGCCGACCCGGACGGTGGCGGACCCGGCCTGCGGGGTCGCCGCCATCGGCGCTGCATGGGGCTCCGGCGCGCCGACGGTGCGTCCGGAGCCCTCCGGCCGGGCCCTGCCGATGCGACGCCGGGGGCCGTCGAGCCGGCCGTTGCCGCCGCCAACAGCGAGAGCAGCGTAACGACAGCAAGCTGCAAGGGGGTGTTGTTCGCCGGTCTGCGCAACACTAGACTGCTTTCTTCGGGGCGAGAGTGATCACGGAGGCCTTTGAATCCCCTCAGGTGTGTAGTACATGAGCCCATCCGGTACGGCGGATCTTAACCCAGTCACGTGGCGCCTGGTCGGCGTGGCGGCGCTGCTTGTCGGCCTCGCGACCCTGCTTCCGGGAGAATCCCCGCCCCCTGCCGCCGG
>CBDUAS010000409.1:0-4203 GCA_965365185.1 uncultured bacterium
CCCGTCGAGTCGTATCTGGAAATCTTCTGCGCCGACCGCGATCATGCGGTCGGCCAGCTCCAGGGCGCCATCGATGTCCCCCAGGTCGAGAAGGGCATTGGTCCGGGCGCCGAACGCCTGCTGGCGCCGGGCGGGCATCTCCTCGAGCTCGTCGAGGTAGCTCATCGCTTCGTCCGGATCGCCGTAGAAAAGGGCGTGCGACGCCGCCATGAAGAGCCCGTTGCCGCGCACGCGCGGATCCTCGGATTCCAGCATCCGATCCGCAAGCTCTTCGGCCGCATCCCAGTCTCCCGACAACGCGGCGATCTGCCAGCGCAGGCCGGCGACCTCGGGTAGCGGTCGTCCCAGCGCCTCCGCCCGATCCAGGGCCTCGCGGGCGTCCGCGAAGCGGCCGGCCCAGGTCAGGTGGCTCGCCAAATTCTCGAAGCCGGCGGCGTTATCGGGGTTCGCGGCAACGTACTCCCGCAGGACCTCCAGGCCCTCATCGAGCTCTCCCAGCATGCCGTAGGCGTTGGCCAGGCTGGCGTAGGTGCCGGGAAACTGCATCCTGTTGCGCCGCAGCTCCTCGAGGTGACCGATGGCCTCGTCGAAACGCTCCATTTCGAGGAGCTTCTGCGCCAGGTTATTGCGCGCCGAGGTGTGGTCGGGATAGAGCTCGACCGCCTTCTGGTACGCCGCGATCGACTCCTCCGTACCTTCGGGTTGGAGCGAGTAGTGGCGCCCCTCGATGTAGTAGCGCTCGCGGTCGTTGACCCGGTCGAGGTGCTCCATGGCGCGACGGGAGTACTCCCGCGCCGTCTCGACATCCCCGATATTGCCGTACGAAATGGACAGCTTGGCGAGCGCCATGGCGAAATCAGGATCGATCTCCACGGCCTGCTCGAGCAGCGGAATGGCCTCCTCCTCGCGCAACTCCTCGTGTAGGCGCACGCCCTCGGCGTAGTAACGGTAGGCCTCGACCGAATCCGTGGTGACGTCGGTGAGATCGGCGTCCACGTCGGCGACCATCATTTCCTCGGCCATGTCGAACTGGGACTTGATGCGCCGGGTGAGGTCGTCGACGAGCGGGAAGATGGCCTCCTCGCCCTCCCCTTCGACGGTCTCCGAAGCGAGTATGTCGCCGCTGGCGACGGATTGGAGCCGGGCGCTGATGCGGATCAGATTGACGGCGCGGGCGAAGCTGCCGAGCAGCACGTTCTGCACGTCGCCCTCCGCCGCCACCGCTTCGACCACGTCCGACGAAGTCATCTCGTCGTCCGCCGCGCCGATGTCCTCGAGGATCTGATGCAGGCGATCGGTCCCCAGCACCCGCAGGTTGGGCGATTGCGCCAGGTCGGTGACCAGCATGTCGGTCAGGCCGGTGCGCAGCCAATCGAGGCTTTCGTCGCCGCTGAGGTTCTCGAAGTACAGCACCGCCAGCGACGGCTTGGCCTCGGCCACGGTGACGGCCGGAGCCGAGGGCGCGCCCGGAGAGCCGCCCGGATCGGGCAGCAGGAAGTAGCCCGCCGCCAGCACCGCGATCACCCCGACCGCGATCGCCGCGTACTTCAAACCCCCTCCGGAGGAGACCTTGGCCGGATCGAGCTTCATGGCGCTCTGGCGCATCTCGCTGGTGGCGATCTCCTCTTTGAGGTCCTCGAGCTCGTTGCGCAAATCGGTGGTGCTCTGGTAGCGACGGTTCGGGTCCTTGGCCAGGCTGCGGTTGACGACTCGGCCGAGGTGCTGCGGCAGCTCGCCGTTGACTTCGCTCACCGGCGGCGGCGTATCCCGCATGATCGAGGTGATCACCGAGATCTTGGTGTCGCCCTTGAATGGCGGTTCCCCGGTGGCCATCTCGTACATGACCACGCCCAACGAAAAGATGTCGGAACGGTGGTCGATCATCTTGCCCTCGGCCTGCTCGGGCGACATGTAGTTGATCGTGCCGAGGATCTGGCCCTGCTCCGTCAGGTCGCTGGGGGCGATCGCCGTGGCCGCCTCCGCCGGATCGAGCGGTGACTCCGGGGCGGAAAGCTTGGCGAGGCCGAAATCGAGCACCTTGACCCGCCCCTCGTCGGTCACCATGACGTTGTTGGGCTTGATGTCGCGGTGGGTGATGCCCTTCGCGTGGGCCGCGTCGAGCGCATCGACCATGGGCACCGAGAGCCGGAAGAACTCGTCCAGCGTCAGCCCGCGATCCGGAATTCTCTCTCCCAGCGGCACGCCTTCGACCAGCTCCATGGTGATGAAGTGCAGGCCGTCGGACTCCTCGACCGAGTAGATGGTGACGATGTTGGGGTGGTTGAGCGCCGCGATGGTCTTCGCCTCGCGCTCGAACCGCTCACGCCGCTCCGGGTCCGCCGCCAAATCCTCCGGCAGAATCTTGATCGCCACCTTGCGGTTGAGCTTGGTGTCCTCGGCGGCATAGACCTCGCCCATGCCACCCGTGCCGAGCTTCTCCAGGATCGTGTAATGCCTGAGCTGGCTGCCGATCATCGGTGGGTCCTGTCGAGGAGCGCGGTGGAATCGCGGCGCTGTGGCGCCCGCAGAGTCCTGCGAGTTTCTGATTCAGGACACTAGTCTAGCGGGCGATTCGCGGTAAGAACAATTACGCGCACGGAGAGCGGTTGTTCCCGCCTTTGGACAGCGAATCATCGCCGATCGAACCGTACGACGGCCGCCCTCCACGCCTGTGGATCGGCGGCGATGTCGTGCTGTACGCTGACCACCTCGAGGCGATCGGGGACGAACTCGATGAGCAGATAGGATTCGTTTTCCGGGCCGCCCGGATAGAACTCGCTCCAGGCGTCCTTCCAGCGCGCCCGCCGCTCGTCGATCGCGTCGACCAGGCGCACCCTGCCGACGAGCGCAGCGTAGCCGGGGTTGTCGCGATCGTAGTAGATCAGCGTGACGCGATCTTCGGCGCGCATCTCCGCCACCTTGCGGGTATCCCGGTGCGTGGCCATCCAGACGGTCAGATCGTCTTCCGGCGGAAACGGGTCCATGATGCGCGCCTGCGGCGCCCCGTCCGGACCAATGGTCACGAGGGCGCATTGCGCCGCCGCGACCATGATGTCGCGTCCCGCCTCGATGATCGCCTCCCTGCTGGGCTGCTCGTTGTTCACACCGAGGAAGCCTACCGCGGCCGCTCCCGCAAGGGTCGTAAGCACAGCGCCATCGAGCATGATGTCTCCAACGCTCATTCGGAGAACGCCCCGGTGGCCCCGGGACCTGACTCCGAGGAATCGAAGAGTTTGGTGGGCGGCGATCGTCCAAAGGCCGTCGCCGCACGTCATAGTAATCAGTTGCCGCCTCCGCACGCCGCCCGCGAACGCCCGGAGGGACTATGTCGATACGATCACGCGGCTTGCTGAACTCTACTTTCAAATCGCGCCCGCGGGCGCTGGTGTTGGTCGCGGCAGCGGCGGTTTCCCTCTCTGCCGCAATGCAGCCTGGAGCGGCGCAGCACGCGAGGGTGTTGGTGACACCTGCCCAGGGCTCGGTTCCCTCGCCGATTCTCTCCGGGCAGGTCGAGGCGAGTTGGCTGTGGGAACCTCTTTCGCCATCCGTACCGCCTCCCGACACACGGGCACCCGAGCTCGTCGAGTCCGTGATGCCGGAACACACGCACGAGGCAACGCGGGCCGGGGTCGAAGGTCACGTGATCATCGAGGCGACCATCGACGCGCACGGCGTCGTGGTGGAGCCTCGCATCATCCGCCGGCTTCCGTCTGACGAGCTCAACAGTGGCTCTCTCGAGGCGGTACGCGCGTGGCGCTTCCGCTCCGCCACCCGAGATGGACAGCCGGTCCCGGTCACCGGGATCTTCACGTTTTCGTTCACCGTGACCGCTGAGGAGCCACTCTCGGACCTGCGTAGGAACGCGGCGCAGCTCGGTACGGAGGGGCTGGTTGCGCCGCGGCAGCTCACGACCGAGCTGCCGGAGTACACCGACGAGGCCAAGGCGCAGAGAATCGAGGGCGACGTCTACATCGAAGCCGTGGTGAGAAAAGACGGAACGGTCGCTGAGCCGAAGCTGATTCGTGGGCTACCGGACGAGGAGCTCAATCGCCGCGCTCTGGAGGCCGTGCGCCACTGGACCTTCGAGCCCGGAATGAAGGACGAAGAGCCGATCGACGTGATCGCCCTGTTCACCATCACCTACCGCATTCACTGAGCAATCGGCGTTGCGCGTCGGCTCGCAGCCGACTCCCCTGCGGCCCG